>NZ_JBKJAD010000019.1:0-90185 GCF_048146105.1 Azonexus caeni | reverse complement strand
CGATCATTCACGGTTCGGCGCTCAAGGCCCTTGAAGGCGACCAGTCCGAAATCGGCGAACCGTCGATCTTCCGCCTGGCCGATGCGCTGGACTCCTACATCCCGACGCCGGAACGTGCGGTTGACCAACCGTTCCTGATGCCGGTCGAAGACGTGTTCTCGATCTCGGGTCGCGGTACGGTCGTGACCGGTCGCGTCGAGCGCGGCATCGTCAAGGTCGGCGAAGAAATCGAGATCGTCGGTATCCGTCCGACGGTGAAGACCACCTGTACCGGTGTCGAAATGTTCCGCAAGCTGCTCGACCAAGGTCAGGCTGGCGACAACATCGGCGCCCTGCTGCGTGGTACCAAGCGTGAAGACGTCGAGCGTGGTCAGGTCCTGTGCAAGCCGGGCTCGATCACCCCGCACACCCACTTCACGGGCGAAGTGTATGTTCTGTCGAAGGACGAAGGCGGTCGTCACACCCCGTTCTTCAACAACTACCGTCCGCAGTTCTACTTCCGCACGACCGACGTGACCGGCGCGATCTCGCTGCCGGAAGGCACGGAAATGGTCATGCCGGGCGACAACGTGGCGATGACGGTCAAGCTGATCGCCCCGATCGCCATGGAAGAAGGTCTGCGCTTCGCGATCCGCGAAGGCGGTCGTACCGTCGGTGCCGGTGTCGTCTCCAAGATCATCGAGTAAGCGTTCTTTTGTTCAATCCGGGGTGGCGGCCCTCGCTGCCCCATCGTTCTTTTTGAGAGCCAAAAATGCAAAGCCAGAAAATCCGTATCCGCCTGAAGGCCTTCGACTATCGCCTGATCGACCAGTCCGCTCAGGAAATCGTCGAGACCGCCAAGCGTACCGGCGCCGTCGTTCGTGGTCCCGTGCCGCTGCCGACCCGCAAGCAGCGTTTCGACATCCTGCGTTCGCCGCACGTCAACAAGGCTTCGCGCGATCAGCTCGAAATCCGCACCCACCTACGCCTGATGGACATTGTTGATCCCACCGACAAGACGGTCGATGCGCTGATGAAGCTGGACCTGCCGGCTGGCGTGGACGTCGAAATCAAGTTGCAGTAACTGTGGTCTTGCGGATATAATCCGCTGTTTTCGGGGGTGGCCGGTGACGGCTGCCCATTTGTTGTTTTACATCGACCGGCCAATCGCAGCCGGCGATGAGGAGAATAACCATGAGTCTAGGCCTTGTTGGTCGCAAGGTTGGCATGACTCGCATTTTTGCCGAGGATGGTGCGTCCATTCCGGTAACTGTGCTTGACGTGTCCAACAACCGCGTGACCCAAGTCAAAACGCCGGAAGTCGATGGCTATGCAGCCGTCCAGGTCGCTTTCGGTCAGCGCCGTGCCTCCCGTGTTTCCAAGCCCCTCGCTGGCCATCTGGCCAAGGCGGGTGTCGAAGCCGGGCACGTGCTCAAGGAATTCCCGGTTACTGCCGAGCAACTCGCCAATTTCAAGGCGGGTGATCAGGTTGCCGTCACCATCTTCGCCGAAGGGCAGAAGGTTGATGTGACCGGTACCTCGATCGGTAAGGGTTTCCAGGGTGGCATCAAGCGTCACAACTTCTCTTCCAACCGTGCATCCCACGGTAACTCGGTGTCGCACAACGCGCCGGGTTCCATCGGTATGGCGCAGGATCCGGGTCGTGTTTTCCCGGGTAAGCGCATGGCGGGTCATCTGGGCGACGAGCAATCGACCATCCAGGGTCTGACCATCGTCCGCGTTGATGCCGAGCGGCAATTGTTGCTGGTCAAGGGCGCTGTACCTGGCGCCAAGGGTTCCGACGTCGTCGTGCGTCCGGCAGTCAAGGCTTAAGGGGGCGTCATGGAACTGAAGGTTATCAACGAACAAGGTCAGGAAGCTGCCAAGCTGCAGGCTTCCGACGTGCTGTTCGGTCGCGATTACAACGAGGCTCTGGTTCACCAGATCGTCGTCGCCTATCAGGCGAATGCTCGTTCCGCCGACAGCAAGCAGAAGGACCGTTCCGAAGTCCGTCACACCACCACCAAGCCGTGGCGCCAGAAGGGTACCGGTCGTGCCCGTTCGGGTTCGAACGGCTCGCCGCTGTGGCGTGGGGGTGGTCGGATTTTCCCGAACTCTCCGGATCAGAACTACGGTCAGAAGGTCAACAAGAAGATGTTCCGCGCCGGTATGGCGGCGATTCTCTCCGAGTTGGCGCGTCAGGACCGTCTCGTCGTGATCGACGACCTCGCCGTCGAAGCGCCGAAGACCAAGCTGTTCGCCCAGAAGCTGAAGGGCATGGGTCTCGAAGGCAATCTGCTGGTGGTTACCGACGAACTGAACGAGAACCTCTACCTGTCGTCGCGCAATCTGCCGAACGTGCTGGTCCTTGAAGCGCAGGAAGCCGATCCGGTTTCGCTGATCCGCTTTGCCAAGGTGCTGGTCACCAAGAATGCCGTGGCCAAATTCGAGGAGATGTGGGGATGAACCAGGAACGTCTGATGCAGGTGCTGCTGGCACCGCAAATCTCCGAAAAGGCGACCTTTGTTGCCGAGAAGAACGAGCAGGTGATTTTCCGTGTCGCCTCCGATGCGACCAAGCCGGAAATCAAGGCTGCCGTCGAACTGCTGTTCAAGGTCGAAGTCGAGTCGGTGCAAACCCTGAACGTCAAGGGCAAGGTCAAGCGCTTCAAGGGCGCCACCGGTCGTCGCAAGGGCTGGAAGAAGGCCTTTGTCTGCCTCAAGGCCGGCCAGGAAATCAATTTTGTCGAAGGGGGTAACGCGTAATGGCGCTCGTTAAAGTCAAACCGACTTCCCCGGGGCGTCGTGCTGTTGTTCAGGTGGTTAACGCCAATCTGCACAAGGGCAAGCCGTTCGCCGGCCTGGTCGAGTCCCAGTCCAAGAATTCCGGTCGCAACAACAACGGTCGCATCACCGTTCGCCATCAAGGCGGCGGTCACAAGCAGGCCTATCGCGTGATCGATTTCAAGCGCAACAAGGATGGCATTCCGGGCAAGGTTGAACGCCTCGAGTACGATCCCAACCGCACTGCCAACATCGCTCTCGTTTGCTACGCCGACGGCGAGCGCCGTTACATCATCGCTAACAAGGGCATGGTGGTCGGCCAGCAGGTGCTGAGCGGTTCCGAAGCGCCGATCAAGTCGGGCAACGCGCTGCCGATCCGCAACATTCCGGTTGGTACGACCATTTGCTGCGTCGAGATGCTGCCGGGCAAGGGCGCCCAGATCGCCCGTTCGGCCGGTACCTCGGTCCAGTTGCTGGCCCGTGAAGGCACCTATGCCCAGATTCGTCTGCGCTCCGGTGAAGTGCGCCGCGTTCATGTCGAGTGCCGCGCCACCATCGGTGAAGTCGGCAACGAAGAGAACAACCTGCGCAAGATCGGCAAGGCCGGTGCGCAGCGTTGGCGTGGCATTCGCCCGACCGTCCGCGGTACCGCGATGAACCCGATCGACCACCCGCACGGTGGTGGTGAAGGCAAGACCGGTGAAGGCCGTGTGCCGGTTAACCCGTGGGGTCAGCCGACCAAGGGCTATCGTACTCGCAGCAACAAGCGCACGAACAGCATGATCGTTCAGCGCCGTCATAAGCGTTAAGGGGTAGGAAATGGGACGTTCTCTCAAAAAGGGCCCGTTTGTTGATGCGCACCTGATCGACAAGGTCGAAGCAGTTCGCGCCACCAACGACAAGCGCCCGATCAAGACCTGGTCGCGTCGTTCGACGATCCTCCCCGAGTTCATCGGCCTGACGATTGCGGTCCACAATGGCAAGCAGCATATTCCGGTGTTCGTCACCGAGAACATGGTCGGTCACAAGCTCGGCGAGTTTTCGCTGACCCGGACGTTCAAGGGTCACACCGCCGGCAAGAAGGCCAAGAAGTAAGGAGCTGACATGGAAACTCGTGCAAGTTTGCGGGGCGTACGCCTCTCCGCGCAAAAGGGCCGTCTGGTGGCGGATCTGGTGCGTGGCAAGCCGGTTGGTCAGGCTCTCAACATCCTGGCTTTCAGCCCGACCAAGGGCGCCGGCATCCTCAAGAAGGTTCTCGAGTCGGCGATCGCCAACGCGGAACACAACGATGGCGCCGATATCGACGAACTGACGGTGAAGACCATCTACGTCGAAAAAGGCATGGTGCTCAAGCGCTTCACCGCGCGCGCCAAGGGTCGTGGCAACCGGATCAGCAAGCCGACCTGCCACATCTATCTGACCGTTGGTAACTAAGGAAGAGCCATGGGACAGAAAATTCATCCGACTGGCTTCCGTCTGGCCGTCACCAAGAACTGGAGTTCGCGTTGGTTCGCCAACAGCAAGGACTTCCCCGGCATGCTGCAGGAAGACGTCAAGGTTCGTGAGTACCTGAAGCGTAAGCTGGCGCATGCCTCCGTGGGTCGTGTCACCATCGAGCGTCCGGCGAAGAACGCCCGCGTCACCGTGTATTCCGCCCGTCCGGGCGTGGTCATCGGCAAGAAGGGCGAGGACATCGAAACCCTGCGTACGGATCTTCAGCGCATCATGGGCGTTCCCGTCCATGTGTCGATCGAGGAAATCCGCAAGCCGGAAATCGATGCCCAGCTGATTGCCGACTCGATCGCTCAGCAGCTCGAAAAGCGCATCATGTTCCGTCGCGCCATGAAGCGGGCGATGCAGAACGCCATGCGCCTCGGTGCCCAGGGTATCAAGGTGATGAGCGCCGGTCGTCTGAACGGTGCTGAAATCGCCCGTAGCGAATGGTATCGCGAAGGTCGTGTGCCCCTGCACACCCTGCGCGCCGACATCGACTACGCAACCTCGGAAGCGCTGACCACCTACGGCATCATCGGTATCAAGGTCTGGGTTTACAAGGGCGACATGCTCGATCGCAACGAGCAGCCGGTGGCTGAAGAGCCGGCGGCCGAAGAGCGTCGCCCGCGGCGTGCCCCGGGCAAGCCGGAAGGCGACAAGCCGCGTACCCGCACGGTCAAGAAGAATGACGGTGCAGGCGACCCGGCCAAGCGCGTAAGAAAGGCAGGTGCTTAACATGTTGCAACCGAATCGTCGCAAGTTCCGCAAGGAACATAAGGGGCGTAACGAAGGCCTCGCCACCCGCGGCACCGAAGTGTCGTTTGGCGAATGGGGTCTGAAGGCGACCGGTCGCGGTCGCTTGACGGCTCGCCAGATTGAAGCCGCTCGTCGGGCGATGACCCGCCATATCAAGCGCGGTGGTCGCATCTGGATCCGCATCTTCCCGGACAAGCCGATTTCCAAGAAGCCGGCTGAAGTTCGTATGGGTAACGGTAAGGGTAATCCGGAATACTGGGTTGCCGAAATCCAGCCGGGCAAGGTGCTCTACGAGATGGACGGTGTCAATGAAGCGCTGGCGCGTGAAGCTTTCGCGCTTGCCGCAGCCAAGCTGCCGATTTCCACCACCTTCGTGACGCGTCATCTGGGGTAATCATGAAAGCTAGTGAACTGAGAACCAAGAGCGTGGACGAGCTCAAGGCGGAATTGCTTGAACTGCTGAAGGCCCAATTCGGCCTGCGCATGCAACTGGCGACGCAGCAGCTCTCCAATACCAGCCAAATGGCAAAGGTGCGTCGCGACATTGCGCGTGTGCGTACCCTGATTCGTGAAAAGGCGGTGCAGCAATGAGCGAAAACAACAGCGTCAAGCGTACCCTGATTGGTCGCGTCGTCAGCGACAAGATGGAAAAGACGGTGACCGTGCTGGTTGAGCGCAAGGTCAAGCACCCCGTTTACGGCAAGGTCATGATCCGCTCTAAGAAGTATGCGGCGCATAACCAGGACAACCTGGCCCGGGCTGGCGATCTCGTCGAGATCGTCGAAACCCGTCCGCTGTCGAAGACCAAGTCTTGGGCTGTGACCAGCGTTCTGGAAAAGGCAGTCGTTATTTGATGCTTTTTTTCAAAACTGCTTGCGCGTAACGAAAGGAAGCCGGTATAATCCGGCTTCTTTTTTGCGGCCATGGCTGTTCTTGGCGGCAAATCTGTCAGACCCTAACGGGTTCCAAGACTGACCGCGCAGCGGATTAAGTTGGAGTTAAATTAAATGATTCAGATGCAGACGACACTGGATGTCGCCGATAACACCGGCGCACGTTCGGTAATGTGTATCAAGGTGTTGGGCGGCTCAAAGCGCCGCTACGCCGGTATTGGCGACATCATCAAGGTCAGCATCAAAGATGCTGCCCCGCGTGGTCGGGTCAAGAAGGGTGATGTCTATAACGCCGTGGTGGTTCGTACCGCCAAGGGTGTGCGTCGTCCGGACGGTTCCCTGGTGCGCTTTGATGGCAATGCCGCGGTGCTTCTCAACAACAAGCTCGAGCCGATCGGCACGCGCATCTTTGGGCCGGTGACCCGCGAACTGCGGACCGAGCGCTTCATGAAGATCGTGTCGCTGGCGCCGGAAGTGCTGTAAGGAGGCTGGAGATGGAAAAAATTCGCAAAGGCGACGAAGTCATCGTCGTGACGGGCAAGGACAAGGGCAAGCGCGGTACGGTTTCGCGTCGCGTCGATGCCGAGCACCTGGTCGTGGAAGGTGTGAATCGTGCCAAGAAGCACGTCAAGCCGAATCCGATCAAGGGTGTTCAGGGCGGTATCGTCGACAAGGACATGCCGATCCATATCTCTAATGTTGCGCTGTTCAATCCGGCAACCAAGAAGGCCGACCGCGTCGGTATCCGGGTGCTGGAAGATGGTCGCAAGGTTCGCGTGTTCAAATCGAACGGCGAACTGGTGAATGCTTAAGGGGTAGTCATGGCGCGTTTGCAGCAATATTACAAAGACAGCGTGGTTGCCGAATTGACCAAGCAGTTCGGTTACAAGTCCGTCATGGAAGTGCCGCGCATCACCAAGGTCACCCTGAATATGGGTGTGGGTGAGGCGGTCGCCGACAAGAAGGTTCTTGAGAACGCCGTTGGCGACATGCAGAAGATTGCCGGCCAGAAGCCGGTGACCACCAAGGCCCGCAAGTCGATCGCTGGTTTCAAGATTCGTGATGGCTATCCGATCGGTTGCATGGTGACCCTGCGCGGTCCGCGCATGTTCGAATTCCTCGATCGCCTGGTCACCATCGCCCTGCCGCGCGTGCGCGACTTCCGCGGTGTGGCTGGCAAGGGTTTCGACGGCCAGGGCAACTACAACATGGGTGTCAAAGAGCAGATCATCTTCCCGGAAATCGAGTACGACAAGATCGATGCGCTGCGTGGCATGAACATCAGTATCACGACGACCGCGAAGACCGATGCAGAAGCGAAAGCTCTGCTCGCCGCGTTCAAGTTCCCGTTCAAGAATTGAGGCAATCATGGCAAAACTTTCTCTGATCAATCGGGAAGAGAAGCGTCGCAAGCTGGTGGCGCAGTTCGCCAAGAAGCGCGCAGCCCTTGACGCGATCATCAACAACGCCGCCCTGTCGGATGAAGAGCGCTACGAGGCGCGTCTGAAGCTGCAGGCGCTGCCCCGCAACTCGAGCCCCTCGCGTCTGCGCAACCGTTGCCAGATGACGGGTCGTCCGCGTGGTGTGTTCCGTAAATTCGGCCTGTGTCGTCACAAGATCCGTGAGCTCGCTTTCAATGGCGAGATTCCGGGTGTGATCAAGGCTAGCTGGTAATAGGAGATACAGAAATGGCTATGAGCGATCCGATCGCGGATATGCTGACCCGCATCCGCAACGCCCAGCTCGCCGAAAAGGCGTCTGTGTCCATGCCGTCCTCCAAGCTGAAGGTGGCGATTGCCGCCGTGCTCAAGGATGAGGGTTACGTTGAAGATTTCGCAGTTCGCCAGTCCGATGACGGCAAGGCGAACCTGGAAATCGGTCTCAAGTACTACGCCGGTCGTCCGGTCATCGAACGCATCGAGCGTGTTTCCAAGCCTGGTCTGCGGATCTACAAGGGCGCGGAAGACATTCCTCGCGTCATGAACGGTCTGGGTGTTGCCATCGTCTCCACGCCGAAGGGTGTGATGACTGATCGCAAGGCGCGCGCCTCCCGTGTGGGTGGCGAAGTCCTCTGCATCGTGGCATAAGGAGCGAACAAATGTCTCGTGTAGGTAAGAATCCCATTGTTCTGCCGGCCGGTGTCGAAGTGACCATCGGTGAGCAGATCGTCGTCAAGGGGCCGATGGGCACCCTGAAGACGGCCGCCAGCGCGGCGGTCAAGGTCGCCCAGGAAGGCCAGAGCCTCGTCGTCGGCAAGGTGGATGGCGCCGAGAACGGTTCCGCCATGTGGGGAACGATGCGCGCCAACCTGAACAATATGGTGGTCGGCGTTACCAAGGGGTTTGAACGCAAGCTGCAGCTGGTCGGCGTCGGTTATCGCGCCCAGGCTCAAGGCGATGTGCTCAATCTTTCCCTCGGTTTCTCGCATCCGGTCGCGCACAAGATGCCCGCTGGCATCAAGGTTGAGTGCCCGACGCAGACCGAAATTCTGATCAAGGGAGCCGACAAGCAGCAAGTTGGCCAGGTCGCCGCCGAAATTCGTGCGTATCGCAAGCCGGAGCCCTACAAGGGCAAGGGCGTTCGCTACTCCGATGAGGTGGTGGTAATCAAGGAAACCAAGAAGAAGTAAGGGTGGCATATGATTAACAAGAAGGAAGCGCGTCTGCGTCGTGCCCGCAAAACCCGGGCCAAAATCGCCGAGCTGAAGGCTGTTCGTCTGTGCGTCAACCGCACCAACTGCCACATTTACGCCCAGATCATCTCGTCTTGCGGCGGTAAGGTTCTGGCTTCTGCTTCGTCGCTCGACAAGAGCGTGCGTGGCGATCTCGCCAATGGCGGCAACAAGGCTGCCGCCGTCCTGATCGGCAAGCTGATCGCCGAGCGCGCCAAGGCCGCCGGCATCGAACAGGTTGCCTTCGATCGTTCCGGCCTGCGTTATCACGGTCGTGTCCAGGCGCTGGCCGAAGCCGCGCGTGAAGCCGGTCTGAAGTTCTGATCGGCGCGAAAGGAATAGGTTAGAAAATGGCTAAACCCGAAAGAAACAAGAAGCCGCAGCAGGCTGAAGAGCGCGACGACGGCATGCGCGAGAAGATGGTTGCGGTCAACCGCGTCACCAAGGTGGTGAAGGGCGGTCGCATCCTCGGTTTCGCTGCGCTCACCGTGGTCGGTGACGGCGACGGCAGCATCGGCATGGGCAAGGGCAAGTCCCGCGAAGTGCCGGTGGCCGCCCAGAAGGCAATGGACGAGGCGCGTCGCAAGATGGCCAAGGTCAGCCTGAAGAACGGTACCGTGCATCACACCGTGATGGGCCGTCATGGCGCCACCACCGTGATGATCCAGCCGGCACCGGAAGGTACCGGCATCATCGCCGGCGGTGCCATGCGCGCCGTCTTCGAAGTGGTCGGTGTGACCAACGTGGTGGCCAAGGCTCACGGTTCCACCAATCCCTACAACATCGTGCGTGCCACCATCGACGGTTTGATGAAGGTGAATACGCCGGCCGAGATTGCTGCCAAGCGCGGCAAGTCGGTTGAACAGATCCTGGGGTAAGTCATGTCCGACAAGAAGATCAAAGTGACGCTCGTCAAGAGCATCATCGGCACCAAGCAGGACCATCGCGCCACCGTGCGCGGTCTCGGCCTGCGCAAGCTGAACAGCTCCGCCGAGCTGCTGGATACGCCGCAAGTGCGCGGCATGATCCAGAAGGTTCAGTATCTCGTCAAGGTTGAGGGTTAAGCCATGCGTCTGAATACCATCAAGCCCGCCGAAGGTTCCAAGAAGGCCGCCAAGCGCGTCGGTCGCGGTATCGGTTCCGGCCTGGGCAAGACCTGTGGCCGCGGTCACAAGGGTCAGAAGTCCCGCTCCGGCGGTTTTCACAAGGTCGGTTTCGAGGGCGGACAAATGCCGCTGCAGCGCCGCCTGCCGAAGCGTGGCTTCAATTCGCTGACGCGCGCCCGCAATTACGAAGTCCGCCTGAGCGAAATCGAAGCGCTGCCGGTCGAGGAAATCGATCTGCTCGTCCTGCAAGTCGCCGGTGTCGTTCCGGGGGATGCCCTTTCCGCGAAGGTCATCCTGTCCGGCGCGATCACTCGCAAGGTCGTGCTCAAGGGTGTTGGCGCGACCAAGGGTGCCAAGGCCGCGATTGAAGCAGCCGGCGGCTCGATCGCCGAGTAAGAGAGAGGGCTGAACGTTGGCAGCAAATCCGAATACCGTTGGCAAGGGTGGCAAGTTTGGCGATCTCAAGCGCCGGCTGTGGTTCCTGCTGGGCGCCCTGGTGGTTTACCGCATTGGCGCGCACATTCCGGTTCCCGGTATCGACCCCAACGTTCTGGCCGATCTCTTCAACACGCAGAAGGGCGGCATCCTGGGCATGTTCAACATGTTCTCGGGTGGCGCCCTGTCGCGTTTCACCATCTTCGCACTGGGGATCATGCCTTACATCTCGGCATCGATCATCATGCAGTTGATGAGCGTCGCCAGTCCGCAACTCGAAGCCCTGAAGAAGGAAGGCGAGGCCGGCCGGCGCAAGATCACTCAGTACACGCGTTACGGGACTGTTTTCCTCGCCCTTTTTCAGGGCATCGGCATTGCCGTCGCCCTCGAGGCGCAGCAGGGCCTGGTCAACGATCCGGGGTTCATGTTCCGGCTGACCACGGTATCTACGCTGCTGACCGGTACCATGTTCCTGATGTGGCTCGGTGAACAGATCACCGAACGTGGGCTTGGCAACGGTATCTCTATCATCATCTTCGCCGGTATCGCCGCCGGTTTGCCGAATGCCATCGGCGGCCTCCTCGAATTGGTTCGCACTGGTGGCATGCACCCGCTGACCGCGATCGTCATCTGTGCGCTGGTCGTCGTCGTCACCGCCTTTGTTGTGTTCGTCGAGCGTGGTCAGCGCAAGATTCTGGTGAACTACGCCAAGCGTCAGGTCGGCAACAAGATCTACGGTGGTCAGAGTTCGCATCTGCCGCTCAAGCTGAACATGTCCGGTGTCATTCCGCCGATCTTCGCCTCGTCGATCATCCTCTTTCCGGCCACCCTGGCTGGCTGGTTTGGTTCCAGCGAATCGATGTACTGGCTGAAAGACATGGCTTCCGTGCTTTCGCCGGGGCAACCGATCTATGTGATGCTCTACGCTGCGGCGATCATTTTCTTCTGCTTCTTCTATACTGCGCTGGTCTTCAATTCCAAGGAAACCGCAGACAACCTGAAGAAGAGTGGCGCTTTCGTGCCGGGTATTCGTCCCGGCGAGCAGACCGCACGCTACATCGACAAGATTCTGATGCGCTTGACCCTGATCGGTGCGGCCTACATTACCCTGGTCTGTCTGTTGCCTGAGTTTTTGATCCTGAAGTGGAACGTGCCGTTCTACTTTGGTGGTACCTCGCTGTTGATCATCGTCGTCGTGACCATGGACTTCATGTCGCAGGTTCAGGCCTACGTGATGTCACACCAGTACGAAAGTCTTCTGAAGAAGGCAAACTTCAAGGGTTCTCCGTTGATCAAGTAAAGCGATGGCTAAAGAAGACTACATCGAGATGCAGGGCGAGGTCATCGAAAACCTCCCCAACGCAACATTCAAGGTCAAGCTGGAAAACGGGCACGTCGTGCTGGGCTTCATCTCCGGGAAAATGCGCATGCACTACATCCGCATCCTGCCCGGCGACAAGGTCACAGTACAGCTGACCCCGTACGATTTAAGCAAGGCCCGGATCGTTTTCCGGGCAAAGTAAACAAGTTCTCTACGCAATAAACCGCAGGGCAAGGAATCACGGCTGCTTCCAAGCTCTCGCAGACGAGGAGTGAAACATGAAAGTGCAACCTTCAGTGAAGCGCGTTTGTCGCAATTGCAAGGTGATCCGTCGCAAGGGTGTCGTGCGCATCATTTGCAAGGATCCCCGTCATAAGCAGCGCCAGGGTTAATTCCTGACGAATTCGGCATTCGTTAATTTTAGAAATATTGGAGTGAGTCAATGGCCCGTATTGCAGGGGTAAACATTCCGAACCACCAGCATGCTGAGATCGCCCTGACGGCGATTTTCGGCATTGGCCGCACCCGTGCGCAAAAGATTTGCGACGCGGCCGGCGTGGCTCGTACCACCAAAATGAAGGATCTGTCCGATTCGGACATGGACCGTTTGCGTGACGAAGTCGGCAAGTTCACCGTTGAAGGTGACCTGCGTCGCGAAGTCACGATGAACATCAAGCGCCTGATGGACCTTGGTTGCTACCGTGGTCTGCGTCACCGCAAGGGCTTGCCCTGCCGCGGTCAGCGCACGAAGACCAACGCCCGGACCCGCAAGGGACCGCGCAAGGCCATCGCTGGTAAGAAGTAATAAGGACAGAACATGGCCAAGACCGTTACCAAAGTTCGCAAGAAGGTCAAGAAGAACGTCGCCGAGGGCATCGCCCACATCCACGCGTCGTTCAACAACACCATCATCACCATCACCGACCGTCAGGGCAACGCCCTGTCCTGGGCGACTTCCGGCGGTGCCGGCTTCCGCGGTTCGCGCAAGTCCACCCCGTTCGCCGCTCAGGTCGCTGCTGAAGCCGCCGGCAAGGCCGCTCAGGAATGCGGCGTGAAGAATCTGGAAGTGCGCATCAAGGGCCCCGGCCCTGGCCGCGAATCTTCTGTCCGTGCGCTCAACGCGCTGGGCATGAAGATCACCGCGATTTCCGACGTGACGCCGGTGCCGCACAACGGCTGCCGTCCGCCCAAGAAGCGCCGCATCTAAGGAGAAAGACAAGTGGCTCGTAATCTCGATCCGAAATGCCGTCAGTGCCGCCGCGAAGGCGAAAAGCTGTTCCTGAAGGGCGAAAAGTGCTTCACCGACAAGTGCGCCATCGAGCGCCGCTCGTACGCTCCTGGCCAGCACGGCCAGAAGTCCGGCGCCCGTCTGTCCGACTACGGCGTCCATCTGCGTGCCAAGCAGAAGATCCGTCGCGTCTACGGTGTGCTTGAAGGCCAGTTCCGCAAGACCTTCGCCGAAGCCGAGCGCCGCAAGGGCCAGACCGGTGAAAACCTGCTGCAGCTGCTGGAAGCCCGCCTGGATTCCGTCGCCTACCGCATGGGCTTTGGCGCCTCGCGCACCGAATCCCGTCAGGTGGTCCGTCACAACGGCGTTCTGGTCAACGGCAAGCGCGTCAACATCCCGTCCTACCTGGTCAAGCCGGGTGACGTGGTGCAACTGACCGACCGTGCCCGCGCCTCGCTGCGCTGCAAGGCTGCGCTCGAAGCTGCCGAATCCCGCGGTTTCCCGGAATGGATTTCCGTCGATGTCAAGGAAGGCAAGGGCACGTTCAAGGCCATGCCGCAGCGTTCGGAACTCCCGGCGACGCTGAACGAAGGTCTGGTCATCGAACTTTATTCGAAGTAACCCGCAAGCAGAGGAATCTAGCCCATGCAAAGCAGTGGACTTCTCAAGCCCCGCATCATCGACGTGCAGAGTGTTTCGCCGGTCGAAGCCAAGGTGGTCATGGAACCGTTCGAACGCGGTTTCGGTCACACCCTCGGCAACGCCCTGCGCCGCATCCTGTTGTCGTCGATGCCGGGCTACGCGCCGACGGAAGTGTCGATCGACGGCGTGTTGCACGAGTATTCGACCATCGACGGTGTTCAGGAAGACGTCGTAGATATCCTCCTGAACCTGAAGGGTGTCGTCTTCAAGCTGCACAACCGCGAAGTCGTCACCCTCAAGCTGGCCAAGGAAGGCGAGGGCGTGATTCGCGCTGGTGACATCGAGTTGCCGCACGACGTCGAGATCATCAATCCGGAACACGTGATTGCCCACCTCTCCGCCGCCGGCAAGTTGGCGATGGAGATCAAGGTCGAACGTGGTCGCGGCTATGTGCCCGGCAACGTGCGCAACCTCGGCGATTCGAAGACGATCGGTCAATTGGTTCTGGACGCTTCGTTCAGCCCGGTACGCCGGGTTGCCTACGCGGTCGAGAACGCCCGCGTCGAGCAACGTACCGATCTGGACAAGCTGATCGTCGATATCGAAACGAATGGTGTCGTGGAACCGGAAGAAGCGATCCGCTACGCTGCCCGCGTGCTGATCGAACAGCTGTCGGTCTTCGCCGATCTGGAAGGTACCGCCCCGGTGGCGGAAGCCTCCAAGCCGGCCCAGGTCGATCCGGTGCTGCTGCGCCCGGTCGATGATCTCGAGCTGACGGTTCGCTCCGCGAACTGCCTCAAGGCCGAGAACATCTACTACATCGGCGACCTGATCCAGCGCACGGAAAACGAACTGCTGAAGACTCCGAACCTGGGTCGCAAGTCGCTCAATGAAATCAAGGAAGTGCTTGCCGCACGTGGCCTCACGCTCGGCATGAAACTGGAAAATTGGCCGCCCGCCGGTCTGGAGAAGGCGTAAGCCTTTTCCCGATCCGGGCAGTCAAGGGACGCCTGCAGAACATAGAAAGGATTAACCATGCGTCACCGCAATGGACTTCGCAAACTGAACCGTACCAGCAGCCATCGCCTGGCGATGCTGCGCAACATGACCGTCTCGCTGCTGCGTCACGAAGCGATCAAGACCACGCTGCCCAAGGCCAAGGAACTGCGTCGCGTTGTCGAGCCGATGATCACCCTCGGCAAGACCCCGACCCTGGCCAACAAGCGCCTGGCCTTCGACCGTCTGCGTGACCGCGAGATCGTCGTCAAGCTGTTCGCCGAAATCGGCCCGCGTTACGCCACCCGCCCGGGTGGTTACCTGCGTATCCTGAAGTGCGGCTTCCGCGTTGGCGACAATGCGCCGATGGCTTTCGTCGAACTTCTGGATCGTCCGGAACCGACTGAGGCGGTTGAAATCGCGGACGAAGCTGGCGAATAAGCCCAGTCAGTACGTCAAACAAAAAGGCCGGAGCGATCCGGCCTTTTTCATTTGTTGCTCCCCCGCTCAGGGGCAATCGATCAGCATCAGAGAAACATCGTCGGCGGCGGTGTTTTCGCCCAAGTGCGCGGCCAGTGCGGCTTCCAGTCGGTCGAAACGGCATTCTCGGGCGTGGCCGCGCAAGGCCGCCAGCACGCCTTCGCTGCTGAATTGGCGACCCGCGTTGTCAGCCGCTTCGAGCAGCCCATCCGAGTAGCACAATAGCTGGCTGCCCGGGGCCCAGGTGAAACAACGGGGCGAGCAATTGATCTGTTCGCTTTCCTGGATGCCCAGTGCAAGATTCTCCGAGGCGAAGCGCAGTACCGGGTTGCCTTCCCGGTCGAGGAGGAAGGCTTCCGGGGTTCCGCCAATCCAGATCTCGCCGCTCATCTTGATTTCGTCCAGGCAGATCAAGGTGGCGGCGACGAAACGGCCGATCGGCATCGACTCCTTGAGCTGCTGGTTGAGTTCGAAGATCACTTCCGAGATGTCCACGTTCAGGCGAGTCATCCGGTAGAACAGTGCCAGAACCGGCAGCACGCTGATTGCCGCCGGCAGGCCATGACCCGTCGCGTCGGCGAGCAGGGCGTAGAAGCGCCCCTCGGCGGAACGCGTGGCGGCAACAATGTCGCCGCTGAAGTTCTCGGTGGCGGTAACCTTGTAACGCAGCCTTGGGTCGCTAAGGCCCGGGCGGTGCAGTAGTTTTTCCATCAGGCGGACCGCCAGTTGCTGTTCGTTCTGGCTGTGGTCGTAATAGGTCTGCAGCAGCGCCGCGTTTTCCTGCAATTGGCGGGCGGCCTTATGGCGCTCCGAAATGTCGCGGATGATGCAGACGTAGAGCCCCTCGTGGTCGATCGAAACTTCGGAGATGCCGATCTCGACCGGAAAGTCGGCGTGATCGCCGCGCCGACCGACGGTTTCCCGGTCCCTTCCCTTGTAGGCGCTGAGCGCGCAGATCGGTCGGCCATGGCGGTCGGTAGCGGTGTTGCCGGAAGGCAGTTCCGGTAACAAGGTACTGACCGGTTGCCCCAGCAGGTCGCGGATGCGGCGGCCGAAAATGCGTTCGGTTGCGCGGTTCAGACTCAGGATCTCGCCCTTGCAATCGACCGTGATGATGGCGTCGAGGACGTTGTCGGAGATCGCCTGCAGACGCTCGAGCGATACCGCGGCACTCTGCTGTAGGGCTAGCGAGCGCTGCATCGAGCGCAATTTGGCTTCCAGAACGACGAAGTTGATCGGTTTTGTCAGGTAGTCGTCGGCGCCGGCCTCGAGGCCTTCGACCAGGTTCTCGTCGCGGTTGAGCGCCGACAGGAAAATGATCGGCACCCACTTGTCCTTGCTTGCCGCCTTGATCCGGCGGGCCGCCTCGAAACCATCCATGACCGGCATCATGATGTCGAGCAGAATCAGATCCGGGCGGTCCTTCAGAAAGCGCTGCACCGCCTGTTCGCCGTTCTCGGCGAGGATGACGTCATGCCCGAGCTTCTTCAGGAAGACCTGGAGAATATGCAGATTCGTGCGATTGTCGTCGACCGCCAGAACGCTCATCTTGTCGAATGCGTTGCTCATTTTTGCTGGCCTGTACTCACCGATGGAAAGCCGTTGTTCGATAATCCGATCGAATCATCTATGACTGGCGGATGCCGGCTAGGGCGCCATCCTACCATGTCGCGGGTGACGCCCATCAAATGGCGCTCTCTCTTTGCTGTAGCAGCCACATGTTGGCATATTTTCCATTTTTTGCAACCAATTCAGTATGCGTGCCGCTTTCGACGATGCAACCGCCATCCATGACCAGAATGCGATCGGCGTTCATGATCGTGGACAGGCGATGGGCGATCACCAGCGTTGTCCTGCCGCGGGCGGCGAGTTCGAGCTGGGCCTGGATCGCTTTTTCGGTCGCCGAGTCGAGTGCCGAACTCGCTTCGTCGAAGATCAGGATGGGTGGGTTCTTGAGCAAGGCGCGGGCGATGGCGACGCGCTGCTTTTCGCCGCCGGAGAGTTTCAGGCCGCGCTCGCCGACGCGGGTGGCGTAGCCTTCGGGCAAGCGGCTGACGAAATCGTGCAGGCTGGCGGCGCGGGCGGCGGCGATCACTTCATCGTCGCTGGCGTCGGTGCGCCCGTAGCGGATGTTGTAAAGGATCGAGTCGTTGAACAGTACGGTGTCCTGCGGCACGATGCCGATCGCCGAGCGCAGGCTGTGCTGGGTCAGTTGCCGCAGATCGTTGCCGTTGATGCGGATGCTGCCGCCGGTGACGTCGTAGAAACGGAACAGCAGGCGGGCCAGCGTGGATTTTCCGGCGCCGCTATGACCGACGACGGCGACGGTGCTGCCGGCCGGCACGCTGAAGGTGACGGCGTGAAGAATCTGGCGGTTCGCCTCGTAGGCGAAGTCGACCCCGATGAAATCGATCGTCATCGCCTGTCCGGCGGGCAAGCTCCGGGCGTCGGGCGCATCGGCGATCTCCCGATGTTCGTTGAGCAAGCCGAACATCCGCTCGATGTCGGTGAGCGCCTGGCGCAGTTCGCGATAGACGATGCCGAGGAAGTTGAGCGGCAGATAGAGCTGGATCAGGAAAGCGTTGACCAGCACCAGGTCGCCGATCGTCATGGTGCCGGCGACGACGCCGCTCGCCGCGCGCCACATCATCGCCGTCACGCCAAGGGCAATGATCGCTTGCTGGCCGAGGTTGAGGGCGGCCAGCGTGGTCTGGCTACGCGTGCTGGCGTTCTCGAGTTGGCGTAGTTGCTGGTCGTAGCGGTCCGCTTCCCAGCTTTCATTGTTGAAATACTTGACCGTCTCGTAATTCAGCAGGCTGTCCACGGCGCGTGTGTTGGCCGCTGAGTCACTTTCATTGACGGCGCGTCGGATGGCGATCCGCCAGTTGCTGACCTTGATCGTGAACAGCACGTAGGCGACCAGCGAAAGCACGGTGATGACGACGAAACCCGCATCGTAGCGAACGAAGAGAATGCCCAGGACGAGCGAGATTTCGACCAGCGTCGGCAGGATCGAGTAGAGCGAATACGAGATCAGGCTGGAAATCGAACGGGTGCCGCGTTCGATGTCGCGGGAAATGCCGCCGGTCTGCCGTTCCAGGTGAAAGCGCAACGACAGCGCGTGCAGATGCAGGAAGACCTCTAGCGCCACTTTGCGGATCGCGCGCTGGGTGACCCGGGCGAAGAGGATTTCGCGCAGTTCGGTAAAGAGGGAGTTGCTGAAACGCAAACTTCCGTAGAGCGCCAGCAACATCACCGGCAGCGCCAGCAGATCGCCGGAGAGACCGTCGATCATCTCCTTGAACACCAGCGGTACGCCGACGTTGGCCAGCTTGGCGGCGACCAGGCAGAGCAGGGCGCCGACGACGCGAGCGCGGTATTGCCAGAGGTAGGGGAAGAGCAGGCGCAGCGTCTGCCACACGTGCAGATCCGGCAGCGGCTGGCCGGCGGGCGGTTTGGGCAAGGCGGAGGCGCGACGCATGGTTACTTGCGCGAGAAGAAAGGAGAGCGAGTATATGAAATCCGCCGCCTTTCCGGGAGAATCCCGATCATCCGCAAACCAATCGAAGAACCATGCAAAGCGAACCCCTCCAGCTTCCCGAGCGGCAACCCACGCTGCGCGTCGTGCCGATGCCGGCCGACCTCAACCAGAACGGCGACGTCTTCGGCGGCTGGGTCATGGCCCAGGTCGACGTCGCCGGCGCCATCCCGGCGATGCGCCGGGCGCGCGGCCGGGTGGCGACGGTGTCGGTCAATTCCTTTCAGTTCCGGCAGGCAATCTCGGTCGGCGACATCGTCAGCCTCTACTCGGAAATCGTCCGCGTCGGCCGCACCTCGATCACCGTGCGCGTCGAGGTCTTTGCCGAACGTCATCACGATCGGCCGATCGTCGTCCGCGTCACGCAGGCCGAGCTGACCTACGTCGCGATCGACGAAAGCGGCGCCAAGCGCGAACTTTCTGCCGAATGAAACACGGAAATGGAATAAAATCGCGCGATTGAATTAATTGGAAGCCTTCGAGGAACGAAGCAATGACCAAGCACACGATGCGTCTCCTGCCAGCCATGCTGCTGCTGGCCTATGCCGGCCTGGCGCCGGCGGCGGGTTTTCAGGCCCTCGAGCAGAATGCCAGCGGTCTGGGAACCGCTTACGCCGGTTCGGCGGCGATCGCCGACAGCGCGGCGACGATGTTCGCCAATCCGGCGGGTCTGACCCGTCTGGCGGGGTTCAATGTCTCGCTGGGCGCCGTTGGCGTTGCCGAAAGCTACAAGTTCCAGACCACCGCCGGTGTTTCATCGGGCGGCGATGCAGGCAACACCAACGTGCTGCCGAACGCCTACGTCAGTTGGCAGGCGATGCCGGGCCTCAACTTCGGCTTTGGCGTTTCCCGCCCCTTCCTCAACGACATCCAGTACAACGCCGGCTGGGTTGGCGCCGCTGACGGCATCAAGTCGGAAATCACCACGCTCAACCTTAATCCGGCGGTTGCCTATCAGGTCAATGACAAGGTTTCGCTGGGCCTGGGACTCAACTACCAGCAACTGGACATGCACATGACCGCCACCGGCGGTGCCTTCAAGGGTGACGACAGCGCGCTCGGCTGGAACGCCGGTGCCCTGTTCACGCTCTCGCCGGCGATGCGCGTCGGTATCGCCTACCGCTCGAAGATCGACCACGACGTTGCCGGTCTGGATGTTGACACCCCGGCCAGTGTGACCCTGTCGGTCTGGCAGCAGGTTTCCGATCGCTGGGAAGCGATGGGCGACCTCTCCTATACCCACTGGAGCGGTGTCGATGACACCGACTTCGACAACTCCTGGCGCATCGCCTGGGGCACGGCGTACAAGCTCTCCGACGTGACCAAGCTCAAGTTCGGCGTCGCTTACGAGCGCAGCCCGGTCGGTACCAGCAACCGCCCGGTCCAGATGCCGGACAGCAACCGCCTGTGGCTGTCGCTTGGCGGTCAATGGAAGTTCGGCCGGGCCAGCCTGGTCGATGTCGGTTACGCCTACCGCTACATGCGCGACGCCAAGATCAACGACGGCGCTGCCGTCGGCAAGTACGAAAACGGCGCGCACGTCCTCGGCGTTCAATACACCGTCGGGTTCTAAGGGGTCGTGCAGGGAAGCGGGCTGCCTTCGCTGGAAATCGCCGGTCTGACGATCGGCGTGCGCGAAGGCGTCCTCGTCCTGCTGATTCTGGTCGCGCTTTACATCGGCTTCGTCCTCCTGCGTTTTCGCCGGACACCGTCGCGCCAAGCGTTAGCTGCGGTCGAACCGGTCGCCGCGGCGCCGATTGTCGCGCCGCCAGCCGCCGAAGCGCCTGCACCGGCGTATTCCGAGACTGCCTCCCATCTCGCCAGCGAAATGCTGGCCGAAGGCCTGGAGCGGGAACTCGCCCAGTTGCGCGACGAAGTCGAGGTCATGCGTGGAGAACTGGCTGCGCTGCGCGAGGACATGCAACAGGAACTGGCGCACCTGCGAGCGACCCAGACGGTGGCGCCAATCTATGGTGACGCGATGCAGATGGCGGCCGCCGGTTACGACGCCTCGATGATCGCCGAGCGTTGTGGCATTGCCCGCGCCGAGGCGGAGCTGGTCGTGGCCCTGGCGCGCAGCCGGGTCGAGTGAGGAAGATGATGACGGAAAAACGCGCGGAAACGGCGTCGCAAGTCGAACCGGAACTGCGGGCGCAACTGGCCCGTCGCCTGGCCGTTGCCGGCACCCTGGTGGCGGTCCTGCTCGGCGTGCTGGCACTTTTCGACCGCTTCTCGCAGCCGGCCGAGGAAGAAGAAGTTACCGTCTATACCCGGCCGGTGCCGGTGGCGCCACCCAAAATGCTGACCCAGCCGGTGACGCCGGTTGAATCCCTGGAAACTCCACCCGCCGAGGCTGCCGCGACGGAAAGCACGGAGCCCGTGACGGCCGCTGCCAGCGAGACACCGCCGCCGCCTGAAGTGGCGGCCACACCATCGCAGCCGGTGCCGCAGCCGGCAGCACCAGCGGCAACGAAATCGGGGCCGCGCAATGTCGCGCCAGCGGAACCGGAGCTCGTCCCGGAAATGACGGCGCCGCCGCAACTGCTGCCGGCCGCGCCGACCCCACGACCGGCGCAAACGGCGCCGACTGCTCCGGCAACGCCACCGACGGCACCGAGCCCGCCACCAAACGCCAGGGTGCTGAGCACAACGCCAGCCGCCGCGCGTCCGTCCGCCAGCGAAACGCCGGCAGCGCCCCGGCTGTTCTCCGGCTTCGTCCTGCAGGCCGGCGTCTTCGCCAGCGCCCAGCGCGCCGAGGAACTGCATGCCCGGCTGACGCTGAACGGCGTGCCGTCGCAGATCGAGGCACGGGTCCAGGTCGGTCCTTTCCGCACCCGTCGCGAAGCTGCCGCCGCACAGGCCAAGTTGCGCGAGCTGGGTATCGAAAGCCTGCTCGTCGAGCCGAAGGGCAATCGCTAGGCGCTTTTTTGCAGCCGGCGCAGGAAGACTTTCATCTCCTTGGCCGCCTGGATGTCACCGCGCGCTTCCGCCACCTGGATGCCGTCGTTGTAGGCGTCCGCCGCCGCGGCGCTCTCGCCTGCCTGGGTCAGCGCCTTGCCCAGCGCCTTCCACGCCGCGGAATAATTGGGATCGCGGTCGACGGCGGCGCGGAAGCAGTCCGCCGCCTGGCGCGGCGCGTCCGCCTTCAGGTACTCGTTGCCCAGCGAGAAGCGCAGCAGGGCGCCGTCGCGCGGCCCGCCAAGCAGTTTTTCCAGGGATTCGATGCGTGGGTTCATGGAAGCTCGGGTCTAGAATAACGGTTTTGCAAAATCACCAAGGGGAACGCAACATGGCCAAGACCATCATCGCCACGCCGCATGCGCCGGCCGCCATCGGCACCTATTCGCAAGCCGTGCGCGTCGGCGACACCGTCTACCTGTCCGGGCAGATCGGCCTCGATCCGGCGACCATGCAGATGGTAGACGGCATCGACGCCCAAATCGTTCGCGTCTTCGAAAACCTCAAGGCGGTTGCCGAAGCGGCCGGCGGGACGCTCGCCGACGTGGTCAAGCTCAACGTCTTCCTGACCGACCTCGGCAATTTCGCCAAGGTCAATGAAACCATGGCCCGCTACTTCAGCGAACCCTTCCCGGCGCGCGCCGCCGTCGGCGTCAAGGAATTGCCGCGTGGTGCGCTGGTTGAAGCCGACGCGGTGATGTTCCTCGGCTGATCCGCATGTCGCAGGCGCCGATCCGCGCCTCCGACGCGCTGAAGAAGAAGCTGGCCAAGATCGGCCTCCACACGGAGGCCGATTTGCTGGTCCATCTGCCGTTGCGCTACGAGGACGAAACCCGGGTCACCCCGATCGCCCGCGCCTTTGCCGGCGAACCGGTGCAGATCGAGGTCAGCGTCGCCGACAGCGAAATCCAGTTCAAGCCGCGCCGCCAACTGGTCGTCCGCGCCTACGACGAGAGCGGCGAGATCACGCTGCGCTTCTTCAGCTTCTACCCGAATCACCAGGCGGCATTCAGTGCCGGTTCGCGGGTGCGCGCTTTCGGCGAGGTGCGCGGCGGCTTCTTCGGGCTGGAGATGGTGCATCCGCGCTTTCGCAAGATTGCCGAAGGCGAGCCGCTGCCGAGCGAGATGACGCCGATCTACCCATCCACCGCCGGGCTCGCCAACTCGGCGCTGCAAAAGCTGATCGGCCGCGCGCTGGCCGATGGCGACCTCTCCGAAACGCTGCCCGACGAGATTCGCCAGCGCCTCAAACTGCCCGGCCTGGCGCGCAGCCTGCACTTCCTGCACCGGCCGCCGCCCGGCACCGACGTCGACACCTTGCATGCGCGCCATCACCCGGCCTGGCGGCGGGTCAAGTTCGACGAGGTGCTGGCCCAGCAACTGTCGCTGCGCCGCGCCTACCTCGCCCGCCGCGAGCAGGGCGCGCCGGTGCTGGTGGCGCAGGACGACCTCGGCGCCCGCCTGCTCGACCGCCTGCCTTTCGGCCTGACCGGCGCGCAGTTGCGGGCGATGGCCGAGATCGCCGGCGACCTCGCCCAGCCTTACCCGATGCAGCGCCTGCTGCAGGGCGACGTCGGCGCCGGCAAGACCATCGTCGCCGCGCTGGCGGCCTGCCAGGCGATTTCCGCCGGTTGGCAGGCGGCCTTCATGGCGCCGACCGAAATCCTCGCCGAACAGCATTACCTGAAACTGCGCGACTGGCTGGAGCCGCTCGGCGTGCGCGTCGCCTGGCTGTCCGGCAGCCTGAAGAGCAAGGCCAAGCGCGCGCAACTGGCGGCGACGGCCGCCGACGCGCAACTGGTGGTCGGCACCCATGCGCTGATCCAGGATGGCGTCGATTTCGCCCGGCTGGGCCTGGCCATCGTCGACGAGCAGCACCGCTTCGGCGTCGCCCAGCGCCTGGCGCTGCGCAAGAAGGGCAGCAACCCGCACCAGTTGATGATGTCGGCGACGCCGATCCCGCGCACGCTGGCCATGAGCTACTACGCCGACCTCGACGTCACCGTGCTCGACGAACTGCCGCCCGGGCGGACGCCGATCAAGACGCGGCTGGTCGCCGACAATCGGCGCCAGGACGTCGTCGGTTTCGTCAAGAAACACGTCGAGGAAGGCCGCCAGGCCTACTGGGTGTGCCCGCTGATCGAGGAATCGGAAGCCCTGCAATTGCAGACGGCGGAGGAAACCTACGAACAGCTTTCGGCCGATCTGCCGGGGCTGACCGTGGGATTGGTGCATGGCCGCCTCAAGGCGGATGAAAAACAGGCGGTGATGAGCGCCTTCGCCGCCGGCGACATCGACGTGCTGGTGGCGACGACGGTGATCGAAGTCGGCGTCGATGTGCCGAATGCCAGCCTGATGGTGATCGAGCACGCTGAACGCTTCGGCCTCTCGCAACTGCACCAGTTGCGCGGCCGCGTCGGTCGTGGCCAGTACGAATCGAGCTGCGTGCTGATCTACGCCGGGCCGCTCGGCGAGATCGCGCGCCAGCGCTTGAAGATCATCTTCGAGAACACCGACGGCTTCGAGATCGCCCGCCAGGACTTGCAGATTCGCGGTCCCGGCGAATTCGTCGGTGCCCGTCAGAGCGGCGTGCCGCTGCTGCGCTACGCCGACCTGGAAATGGACGCCGACCTGGTCGAGATGGCGCGCCAGATTGCCGAGGAAATGCTCACCGAGCACCCGGCGCTGGCCGAGAAACACCTGCAGCGCTGGCTCGGCGCCCGCGAGGAACTGCTCAAGTCCTGAACCAGTCCTCGATCAGCGCCGCCACCTGTGCCGGCTGGTCGTGGTGCAGCATGTGGTCGGCGTCGTCGATCCAGCTTTCCTGCAAGTCGGCGAAGCAGGCGCGGCGCGCCTCCCAGTCGCCCGGGCGGGCGGCGAAATCGCGTACCACCCAGGACTGGCGGCCGCTGATCCAGAGTACCGGGCAGGCGACTTCACGCCAGATCGCCATCGATTCCTCGAGGCGGAACAGGTAGGGCGAGGTCGCCTTGTGCCAGGGGTCGCCGTTCCAGATCACACCGTGGCGGAATTCGCCGTTGCGCGTCGTGCCGTCGCCGATGCGCGCCAGATGGCGGGAGAGGAATTCGGCGCGTTCTTCAGTCAGGTAAGGATCGCTTTTCAGCAGTCGCCGGGCGAAAGCCTGGCGGTCGGGATAGGCGTGCATGCGCGGCGGTTCTTCCAGTTGCTCCAGCCACTGCCGGTAGCGGGCCGGCGCCATGTCGGCGGTGGTCGGCGCGATGCCGATCCCCTCCAGCGACACCAGCCGCTGCACGCGCTGCGGCCGGATGCCAGCGTACAGCGTGCCGAGGATGCCGCCCATGCTGTGACCGGCGATGCGTACTGCCTCATTCGGCGCGTAGTGGTCGATGATCGCCGCCAGGTCGCCCATGTGCTCGGCGAAGAAATACGGCCGGTTCAGCCACTGCGACTGGCCGAAGCCGCGCCAGTCGGGGGCGACGATGTTCCACTCCCGCGCCAGTGCGTCGACGACGAACTGCCAGGAGGCGGAAACGTCCATCCAGCCGTGCAGCAGGAACAGCGTCGGGGCGTCGGTGCGGCCCCAGCGGCGGATGTGCAGGCGGACGCCGTTGACGTCGAAGAATTCGGATCGGGAAGGCTGCATGGTCGCTGAAATCAAGGAGTCGGGCTGGCGATTCTAGCCGATGCGGCAAATGCGTCGCCGGGTGCTGTTCCGATATTGCCAAGGGCATATAATGCTGGCATATCAAACCAAGCAAAAGTCAGGGAGCCTTCATGAAACGTCGCGATTTTGTCCTGCTCGCCACCATGTTTTCCGGCGTCAGCTTCGTCAATCAAGCCAGTGCGCAGTTCAATTGGGGGCGGGCGCTGGATGCCGGTCGCAATCTCCTGCAGTCGGAAACCATTTCCGATTCCGAGTTGCGCGTCTACTTCGACCGCCTGGCCGCCAATTCCGATCGCCAGAACCAGCTGGCCAGTTCCACCTCGCCTTACGGCCAGCGTATCGCCAAGTTGTCGGAAGGGCTGAGCAGCTACGACGGCCTGACGCTCAACATCAGGGCCTATATCTCGTCGGAAGTGAACGCTTTTGCCATGGCCAACGGCGTCATCCGCGTCTACAGCGGTCTGATGGATCGCTTTACCGACGACGAAATCCGCTACGTGATCGGCCACGAAATCGGCCATGTCCAGGCCGGCCACACCAAGGCGCGTATCCAGACCGCGCTGCGTACCAGCGCCCTGCGCAACGCCGTCGCTTCGGCCGGCGGTACCGCCGCCGGCGTTGCCGATTCCGCGCTGGGCAGCCTGTTCGAACAGGTGGTCCGCTCCAAGCACTCGCAGGCCAACGAGAACGAAGCCGACGACCGCGCGCTCGCCTTCATGCGCGAGAAGCAGTATCCCCTGCAGGCCTGTGTCAGCGCGCTGGAAAAGCTGGAAGGCCTGGGCGGCAACAACGCCTCCTGGCTGTCCACCCACCCCAGCCCGCGCGAACGCGCCGACCGCATCCGCGCCCAGATCTGAGTTTCCCGACCTCACTCGTCCGCCCAGTAATCGACCGCGTCGGCCAAGCGGCCGATGTGGGCGAAAGTCCGCGCCGCCTTGTCGCCGCCCGGCGCGCTGCCGGCGACGACGAAGAACTTGCCGGAATCGGGGTAGATCGCGATATCCGGCGCCTGTTGCGTCGACACGCAGAGGTAGCGTAGCGGCACGCTGCCGTCGTTGACGATCTGGTGCGCCGCCGCCGGGTCGCCGCCGGGAAAGCCGAGCAGGTCGCCAGCGCTTACCGCGTATTCCGCATCACCGTGGCGCAGGCGGCCGCTGCCGGCGAGGATCAGTACCAGCTCGTCGTTGGCCAGGTGGGCGTGGCGCGGCCAGGCGGCCTTGCCTGGCGGCACCTCGCTCAGCCGACAGCCCAGGCCCTTCAGGCCGAGCCGGGCGCCGATGCCGGCATTGGCCGAGGCGAAGCGCTCGCCGTGCGCTTCGTGGTGCAGTTCGAGATCGTCGAGATGAACGAAAGGCAGCTTGGTCATCAGTTTTCCTCCTTGAGCGGACGACGATAAACCACATTCAGCGCGTCAGGTAGAAGGAGCCGGTCGCCGTGCCGACCAGCCGTTCCGCCACCGAGGCGCGCGCCGTCGCCACCGCCAGCCGGCCGCCCAGGCGCAGCACCTCGACGGCGACCGCCACCCGTTCGCCGACATGGGCCGGTGCGCAGTAGTGGATGTCGAGTTGCGTGGTCACGACCAAGGCGGCGGGTCGGCCGCTGTGCTGCGCCTGGCGATAGACGCACTCGCCCAGCGCGCTGTCGAAGACGCTGGCGAGGACGCCGCCGTGCAGCGTGCCGGCGCCATTGAGGTGGCGCTTGCCGACCTTGAACGAGAGGTCGCTGGCGCCGCCGTCCAGGCGCACCAGCGGGTTGCTCGACAGCAGGCGGAAGTCGTCGCAGGGCTGGCGGGCGTTCATTGCCAGGCTCCGGCCAGCGAACCCGGGACCAGCAGCCGCCGTGCCAGGCGCAGCCGCCAGTCGGCTGTCGGGACGCGGAATTCGACGCGCAGCGCGGCCGCCCGTCCGCTATCGAAACCGCTGACCAGCAGCGGCGCGCTGTCGGCGGCGATGGTCAGGTGCTGGCCGGGGCCGAGGATCAGGTCGGCCGCTTCGCCCTGGCGGGTGATCCAGGCGCGGCCATCCTCCACGTTCAGCGCCGCGACGCGGCGCGGCGACAGCCGGGCCAGTTGCTCGGGGCTCAGTTGCAGGCGGCAGAACAGGCTGCCGGGCAGGTCGGGGTGTTCGGTCATCGTCGTCTCCTGCGCCGGGCTTGACGAAAGATTGCCAAAAGCCCAGCATCCAGATGCGTTTCGGTTGCAAATCCCGCATTGGTCGAAGCTTCGAGTCGGCTGCGGTTGAAGCCAGTTTTCCCCAGAATTGAGGCTGGTTCAAACGCAATATCGGCATTGAATGGATGCGTGAAAATCATGCGAAAAGACCTGCTCTCGCTGCCGCCGCTGGAGCCCCTGCGCGGCTTCGTCGCGGCAGCCAGCCGGCGCAGCATCACGCTGGCGGCGGCTGACCTGTGTCTGACCCAGTCGGCGATCAGCCGCCAGATCCAGGCGCTGGAAAGTGCGCTCGGCGTGCCCTTGTTCGTCCGCAAACACCGCGCCATCGAGCTGACCCCGGCCGGCGAGCGCTTGTTGCCGGCCGCCATCGCCTGGCTGGCCGAATACGGGGAGATCGCCGCCAGCCTGCGCCAGCGGGCTGCCGTCGACAGCGTGACGATCACCGCCAGCATCGGTGTCACCGCGCTCTGGCTGCTGCCGCGCCTGGGCGAATTCCAGGCCGCCCATCCGGCCGTCGAAGTCCGCGTCGTCGCCGCCAACTCGCCGGTCGACCTGGTCCCGGCCGGCATCGATCTGGCCATCCGCTACCAGACCGAACCGACCATCGGCCGCGGCGACCGCCTGCTGTTCCGCGAGAGCATCGCCCCGGTGCTGGCGCCGGCTCTGGCGGAAAAGCTCGCGGCCAGCCCGGAAGAAAGCCCGACCTTGATCGACTATCAGGAAAGAAGCCTGCCCGGTCTCGACTGGACGCCCTGGCTGGCCAGTCTCGGCCTGTCGGGGCGGAGCTTGCGCCGGCTCGGTTTCAACCAGTACGACCAGGCGGTGCAGGCGGCCATCGCCGGCCAGGGCGTCGTCCTCGGCCGTCTGCCGCTGCTCGCCAGCGCGCTGGACGACGGCCGCCTGTGCCGCTGGCCGGCGCTACCGGCCTTCGTCAGCCCCTACGGCTACTGGCTGCTGCGCGCACCCGGCAGTGACGGCGCGGCGGTCGCAGCCTTCGCCGGTTGGCTGGCCGATTTGGGCGGGGCGGGGGAAGCGGGCGGGGCCTAGCCGGCGCCCTTCGCCTCACTCGCCGAACAGCTTGCGCATCGCGTCCATGATGCTGTCGATGGGCGAGACTTCGACGTCCAGCGCCTTGACCCCGGCGTCGCCGGCAAACTCGTCGTACACCCAGTCGCCGTCGACGTAGGAGACGCCCGGCGGCGCTGTCCGCTCGGTGATGGGCTTGCCGGCCAGCGCCTGGCGCATGTAGTCGGCCCAGATCGGCAGCGCCAGGGTGGCGCCGAATTCGCGGGCGCCGAGCGATTTCGGCTGGTCGTAACCCATCCATGCTACCGCCACCACGTTGGCGGCGTAGCCGGCAAACCAGCCGTCGAAGGCGTCGCTGGTGGTACCGGTCTTGCCGGCCAGGTCGCTGCGTCCCAGGCGTTGGCCGGCGGCGGCACCGGTGCCGCTGTTCACCACTTCGCGCAGCATGCTGTCGATGATGAAGGCGTTGCGCGGATCGATCGCCGGCTGCCTGTCTTCCTTCGACGGCGCCGGGGCTTCCCACAGCACCTGGCCGCGGGCGTCGGTGATCTTCTCGATCAGGCGCGGGCTGACCGTGTGCCCGCCGTTGGCGAACACCGCGTAAGCTCGGGCCATCTGCAACGGCGTCACCGAGCCGCTGCCCAGCGTCAGCGTCAGGTTGTCCGGATGCTTGGCGGCGTCGAAACCGAAGCGCGTCAGGTAGTCGCGCGCATACTGCGGCGTGATCGCCTGCAGCAGGCGCACGGCGACCACGTTCTTCGAGCGCGCCAGCGCCCGGCGCAGCGTCAGCGGGCCGTCGTAGCCGTCGTCGTTGCTTGGCTCCCACGGCTGGCCGTCGGCGCCGCCGGGCAGCGACAGCGGGGCGTCGTTCATCAGGGTGGCCGGCGAGAAGCCTTTTTCCAGCGCCGCCGAATAGACGAAGGGCTTGATCGTCGACCCCGGCTGGCGCGAGGCGCTGGTGACGTGGTTGAACTGCTTGCGGTAGAAATCGAAGCCGCCGACCAGCGCCCGGTAGGAACCGTCTTCGGCGTCGAGGGCGACGAAGGCGGCTTCCACCTCCGGCATCTGGGCGATCGCCCAGTGGCCCTTGCTGTCCTGGCTGACGCGGATGATCGAACCGACGCGGATACGCAGCGCCGGTCCGGCGTTCGGCTGCAGCGCGCGGGCGGCGAAGCGCAGGCCGTTGCCGGTGATCTCCAGGGTGTCGCCGAAGGCCGGTTCGGCGCGCACGCGCTTGGCCGAAACCTCGGTGACGACGGCGGCGATCAGTTTGTCGCTGCCCGGGTGTCTGGCCAGCGCCTGGTCGATCGCTTCCTCGCGCTCGTCGGGGTCGGCCGGCAGTTCGACGAAAGCTTCCGGGCCGCGGTAGCCGTGGCGCTGGTCGTAAGCCAGCACGTTGCGCCGCAGCGACTCGTAGGCGGCGTTCTGCTCGGCCTTGTCGAGGGTGGTGTAGACATTGAAGCCCTGGGTATAGGCGGCGCCCTGGTAGCGCGCAAAAAGCTCCTGGCGCACCAGTTCGGCGACGTGGTCGGCATGCGCCTCGAACTGCAGGCTCTGGCTGACCGCCAGCGGCTGGGCGATGGCCTCGTCGAACTGCGCCTGGGTGATCTTCTCCAGTTGCAGCATGCGCTTCAGCACCAGTTCCTGACGCGCCTTGGCCCGTGCCGGATTGACCGCCGGGTTGTGCTTGGCCGGGTTCTGCGGAATGCCGGCGAGCATCGCCGCCTCGGCCAGTGTCAGTTCGGGCAGGCGCTTGCGGAAATAGGTGCGAGCGGCGCTGGAAAAGCCGTAGGAGCGCTGGCCGAGGTAAATCTGGTTCATGTAGAGCTCAAGGATCTGGTCCTTGCTCAAGGCCGATTCGATACGGTAGGACAGCATCACCTCGGTCAGCTTGCGGCGCAGCGTCTTCTCCGGCGTCAGGAAGAAATTGCGCGCCACCTGCATGGTGATCGTCGACGCCCCCTGGCGCATGCCGCCGGTCAGCCCGGCCGCCACCGCCCGCGCCACGCCGTGGTAATCGACCCCGCCGTGCTCGTAGAAACGCGCATCCTCGATCGCCAGCAGCGCCTCCTTCATCAGTGGCGGAATCTCCTGGATCGGCGTGAAATCGCGCCGCTCCTCGCCGAACTCCCCGAGCAGCGCGCCGTCGGCGGTGTAGATGCGCAGCGGGATCTTCGGCCGGTAATCGGTCACCAGATCGAGCGACGGCAGCCGGGGCAGGATGCTCAGCAGCATGCCGCCGATCAGCACGAATATCGCCAGGAAGCCAACGGCGGCCAGCGCCAGCAAGGTGCGCCGCAGGTCGGTGCGGTAATTGGCCTGGGCAAAGGGGAGGGCAAGAAATTTGACGGCGGTCGAGAAGAAATTCACGCGTTGATCCTGATCGAGAAAGCGGCGAAGCGGTCAGCCGAGGGCGTAGTGTAGGACAGCGGGGGCGGAATCAGAGGCTGGCGGCGATGTCCGCGGCCAGATGGTCGACCGCCGCTTCTGTCGTCGCCCAGGAACACATGAAACGCGCCATGTCGCCGATGAAGGTGTGGAATACCCAGCCTGTCTGGCGCAAGCGGGCCATCGCCGGCTCCGGCAACTGGACGAAGACGCTGTTGGCCTGCGCCGGGCGGCAGGCGAGCCCGGGCAACGCCGCCAGCCGTTCCGCCAGTCGCCGGGCCAGCCGATTGGCGTGGCCGGCATGCTTGAGCCAGGTGTCGTCGTCCAGCATGGCCAGCCAGGGCGCCGACAGGAAACGCATTTTCGAGGCAAGTTGGCCGGCCTGCTTGCAGCGCCAGGAAAAATCCTCGCCCAGCGCCCGGTTGAAAAACACCACCGCCTCGCCGAGCGGCAAGCCCATCTTGGTACCACCGAAACACAGCACGTCGATTCCCGCGCGCCAGGTCATGTCCGCCGGCGAAACCTCAAGCGCGGCAAGCGCATTGGCAAAACGGGCGCCGTCCATGTGGGTGTGCAGGCCGTGTCGCTTGGCGATAGCCGTGAGCACGGCGATTTCGTCGAGCGAATAGAGCGTGCCCAGCTCGGTGGCCTGGGTCAGGGTGAGGACCTTGGGGCGCGGGTAATGCTGATCCCGGCGGCGGGTGATCAGGTGTTCGACATTGGCGGCATCCATCTTGCCGTCCTGCTGCCGCGCCAGCAGGAGCTTGGCCCCGTTCGAAAAGAACTCCGGCGCGCCGCATTCGTCGGTCTCGACATGCGCCGTTTCCGCGCAAATCACGCCTTGATAGGACTGGCACAACGACGCCAGGGCCAGGGAATTGGCCGCCGTACCGTTGAAAACGAAGTACACATCGCAATCCGTCGCGAACAACTGGCGCAGCCGGTCGCACACGATCCTGGTCACCTCGTCCTCGCCATAAGACGAAATGAAACCAGCATTGGCCGCATTGAAGGCGGCGAGCGCCTCCGGACAGGCGCCGGCGGTGTTGTCGCTGGCAAACTGCAGGTAGTAGCCGGGGACTTTGGAGGTGGCGGGCATGGCGGGGATTCCCGAGTTTGAGGAATGCGTCATTGTGCCATGCTGGGGTTTTCCGGTTGGCTGGCTTGGTATAGCAGGCGGCTGTCGACCCAAACCGGGCATGTGGACTTCCCGGAAGCCGCCGCTCAGGAACGGGGGGCTTCCGCGAGTTTCGCAGCCAGGACGGCTTGGCCTTGAGTTTTCTATGCAATGACTTATCATTGCAGACGCCACTATCTGCAATGATAAGTCATGCCAAAACTTCGCGCCTTCGAGATCAGCCCACTCCCGCTGGAGGTCCAAGCTTCGCTTGAGCACCTGGGGCAGCGCATTGCCAAAGAGCGCAAGGCGCGTGGCTTGTCCCAGCGCGAGCTGGCCGACATGGCGGGGATCAGTGCCCAGACAATGATGTTCCTCGAACAGGGCCGGCCCACCGTCCAGATCGGGCACTACGCCCGTGCGGCGTGGCTGCTGGAGTTGCGCGACGTGCGACTACTGGGCGGTCTATCCGTCCACGCGGAGTAGCCATGGATCGCATTTCTGTGCATGTTTGGCTTCCCGGGCAAGCCGAGCCGACACTGGCGGGCGAGTTCTGGCGCGATGGCCAAGTCGGGCGATTCCTGTACGCCTCCGACTACCTTGCGGCGCAGTTGCCTGCCCTGGCGCCGGATCTGCCGCTACGGCCGAAGCCCCAGGCGATCACCGGCGGCCATGCGATCTTCCCCTTGTTCCTCGACGCCGGACCGGACTCGTGGGGCCGTCACGTCCTCGAGCGCAAACTGGAGCGCTCGGTCACCGAACTGGAAGCACTGTCACTCTGCCCGACCGATGGCGTCGGCAATATCGCATTGGGCGCGCTAACCGACGATCGCCTGCGGGTGCTGAAGCTTGAGGAGTTTCTCGATATCCTGCACGAGTTGGAGGCAGGCGGCCACGCGCGGGATACGCTCGAAGAGCAGGTGCTCGATGCACACGGCAACGGGACCAGCATGGGCGGCACCAAGCCAAAGCTCACGATCGAGCGGAACGGCGCCCTCTACCTTGCCAAGTTTCCGGCCAATGGGGATTCCCCATGGCTGCCCCACGCGGAGTGCGCGACGCTCAAGCTCGCTCACCAGTGCCAGCTGCGTACGATCGTCGACCCCGAGGTATGGCGCCTTCCCTCCGGCCGTAGCGCGCTGCTGGTACGGCGTTTCGACCGCGAGCAAGTGGTCAACGGGTATGCGCGCCGAGGCTACGTCAGTGCCCACTCGTTGCTGCGCCTCGACACCCTGCCGCAGTCGGCCAACGACCACCTGCTATTCGGCACCAAAGGCTTCACCGAGCACAGCCTGCGCAAGAGCTATGTGGCGCTGGCGGACCACATGGCGCGCTGGTGCGGCTCACAGGCCACGCAGCGCGAGGAGCGCCGCGAACTGTGGCGCCGCATCGTCTTCAACGCGCTGGTGCGAAACCTCGATGACCATACCCACAACCACGGGCTGCTTTGCGAAGACATGGCTCGCCAGCATTGGCGCCTGTCCCCTGCGTTCGACCTGGTGCCCGCGGCGAGCCTACCGAAAGATCCCGCCCTGTGTCTCGCCTACCGGTTCGTGCGCGGAGGCCGCGGCGCTACGGCGACACCGGCTCGTCTCCTGCGGGTCATCAACCCTGCCGATCTGCTGGCGGCCGCGGTTGAACACTACGCTTGGGCGGAGCTGGAAGCCAAGGACTACCTCCAGTTTGCGGCGGCGATCGTGACGCAAAACTGGCGCGATGCGTTTCGGCAGGAAGGTATGGCCGAAAAGGAGATCGAACGCTTCGGAAGCTGCTTCGAGTTCGCACGGACGCTGGCCTAGCAAAAAAAGCCCGGCCATTGGCCGGGCTGAGTACTGCATCAAAGGCCACGCTTGATGCGGACCCTTGTCCCTTAGCAAGGATTCCTTCACCCCCACTACATTCATTGTCACTCCGCATCACTCGATGCGGCCCAGGTCGTAACCCGCCGAGAACTGGCCGATACTGGAAGCCGAAAGCACTCCTCTCGTCCGCAGCTTAAGTCGAGACAGGAAAGGTCCGTGAATCCTTGGTTTCTTGAAAGTCTCGCAAAACGCTCCGAAGCGGTTTGCGCACTTCAAGTTGAGAGTTTTCCATATTCGCGCAGCTTAATCAGAGAGTTTTCCGGTCTATTCGCATCCGATCCACTCAAGGATTGCCCTGTCGGCCTGTTCATCCAGTACGAATTGCTCCCGCAGGCAAAGCGAGCGTACGTTGTTCGCGAGTTTCTTTGCCAGCGTTGCAGCGTCGTTCGGGCCTTCGTCGAAGGTATGGCCGCGCATGCTCAGACCACGCAAGACGTGATTGACGTCGGCACGGCTGACCGGAAGCCTAGATTCCTTGCAGCGGTCGCGGACACGTTTCCCGGTTTCCATCAGATGGAACGGTGTTTCCGCGACATCGCGGGCAATCATGGCGATCAGGTTGCGGTATTTGTCCGGTGTCAGCAGAGGTACATCAGTCAGTTCGTGAATCTGCCTGGCAATCTTGTAGAGGTTCTTGTCAGCCCAATCGGCGGACGTTTGGCTTGGCGGGGCGGAATTTGCAGTTGGCCTGGTCGGGTCGTAGGCCACCCCGCCCGAGCCGCTCCAGTTGAACTCGATGGGCTTGGTGTCGAGCGACTCGATAAACTTGCGGAAGGTGCCCTTGCCCGCCCAGTCAGCCGCCAGGCTGCCATCAAGACCGATCAGCACCGTGGCCAGTCGGCCACAGGGCACAGGTTGCCCTGCCTTGGTGACTTCGCTCCTGATCGCTTCAATGACCGTATCCACCAGCTTGCCTGCTTTTCCATTGCCATTACCATGGCTTTGCGAGGTCGGAAGGGCGTGCCTTTTGGGATCGTGAATCGTCCCGCCGGACTCCCAGCTGACTACCAGTGGGGTGAGATCGAGCGCTTCGATCAAGGCGCGGAAGCTGCCAAATCCAGCCCACGACGACGCATCCAGCCCGTCGATCCGGTTGAGCAGGAGGGACGCAATCTTGGCCAGCGATACCGGCGTCGCAGCTTCGCGCACCGCCTGCTGGATCAATTGCAGCGCCAGCGGGCCACATTCGGCGGCTGAGGGGCCGGTGGGCTGAGGCTCAACGGGTGGCGGCGCAGCGCTCTCGTCGAAACTCAAGGCGTTACGGACGAAGTCATCCTGGTCGATCAGCAGGTCGGCCGAGGCGCGATACGCCGCCGAAGGAAAGCCGATGGCCAGCACGGTGGTGCGTCGGTCCCAACGGCGTAGCTTGCGCAGCACCGGGGTGAAGTCGGCGTCGGCAGAGAAGACGATGAACTCGTCGTAATGGGTCTCGTGCTGCAGCAGGTCGACGATGTCCAGCACCATGTTGATGTCGGTGCTTGTCTTGCCCTCGCTGGTCAGCGCCGGGCAGTCGATGATCTCGAAACCGGCCAGATTGAACGATGGCCGGAAGCGCTGGTAAGCCTGCGGATTCAGATAGCAGCGGCGTACCAGCACGCGCCGTTTGGCGCCGGGGGCGACCGGTTCGGGCATTTCCAGGGACTTGATCAGCCAGTTCATCCAGATTGTCGGGTTGCGGGCGAACTGGTCGGCCGTTTCCTGATCGAGACGGCGCAGGCCGGAGTAAACGTTGTCGAAATCGACGAAGAGGGCGCTTTTCATGGTTCAGTTTTCAGGTGATTTTTTGCTGTCGAATTTCAAAATGGTTTCTTGACAGTGCTTTTCCGGACTCGGAAATTTCTACCAACACGGCTCCCTCGGGTGAGTCACCTCGGTGACAAGATCGCTGGGGGTATTGGCCGGCTTTTTTGGCCCCAGTTCTGACGCCCAATCTTGGGCCGACAAACCCATGCCTTCCAGACTCAGACCCGACTGAGTGGGATATTCCGCCAGCAAGCCGGGAATCGGCAATAGCCAATCCGTTCCAGGTAATTGAGGGCCCGCTTCCGGTCTGTTACCACCATGTCGCGCGCGATAAGTTGATTGAGTTGACCACAACGGGTCATTGTACCTGAGCACCAATTATCGATATCCTGACCAGAGCGCCTTCTGGCAGCCCGCGGTCAGGAGGGGCCGGTCCGCATCCTGCCGCTGTGGTCATTCACGTGGCGGCTCTAATCTGAAAGCTGTCACATGGGCTAGTTCAGGACGTCGGCCAGAGCTGACGTTCTGCCATCGTCAGATGAGCGACCGCTCCTGTGCGCACAACAGCCCCTCAAGCCAGCGAGATATCGAAGGTCATCTTTGCAATCAATATCTACTAAATGGTGATTTTTTCTTGTGGGGTCGATCTCACGATTTGTAGAGTCGCCCCGTTCTCATCCGGGATTAGAGCCCAACCAACTTCATAAGCGCATCTAACGCGCCGCCGATACGACGACCAGTGACGCCACCGGGCTCTGAAGATGTCGGCATTTCTTCGTAAATGTAAATGCCGTACTGCCCGGTGAAACGGTCCAATAAGAGTTCAGAATCGCCAAAGAGATAAGGACGGAAAGTCTCGGTACGGGTTGTCCCATAGTTCAGGTGGGCACTAAACCCGATGGTGGCGCTTTGTTCGATAGTGCGCTCCCCATCGGCTCCTTCGATACGCACCCCTCGGCACCCTTTAAGTATCAGTGTGGCTGGCCCATGAAAAACCACATAGCGAAGTTGTAAGGTCAGCCAGGCCTGTAAGCTAAATAACCGCCAATGTCTGGTAATTTGGAGCGGAGTGTTTCGTCTTTTGACCACCCCGACCAGGTGGGTGGCTCGGATTGAAACAGCCTCACCATCCCGAAGCTTTATAGGGAGCAGCTCTTCAAGAGTGTATTTGCCTGCGGAGAGCGTTACCTCGCAGATGGAATCAGTCGTTACCGTGGTGACGTTAAAAAGGCCGGATAACCAACTCAGTAACGGCGCCTTATGACTCAACAACCAACGAGCTCCCTTCTGGCTCGAGGTGGATGCGCTGTGGTAGTAGCCATGGTGCACCAACAGTTCGTCCTCGGCCGTTAATGGAACGGAAAGCGATAGTTGCGATTGGTTTTGTTTCAATGATGCAGTTTGTCGTGAGCGGGCATTTGGCACCAGGCAAATAGTTCTTCCATGGGCCGCACGTGGAGCCAGCACGAAATACAAAAGAAACTTGATGGCGAGTTTTCCGAGAAGGGCCGCAATGAAGACCTGTATCGCCATCGGCAATACGGCCCGAATTGGGTCAAGCACCGCGCTCTTAAGCCAATGCCGGCTGAGCTCATCGCCGAGTTCTCGGGTGATTTGTTGAAGGCTGGCATGTGCTTGGTCGATGGCGACGGAGTTCAAAGCAAACGGCGGTGGCTCTTTGCGGCTACAGTCTTTCTGAGCAGATGCGAGGCATTGGGCATAGTTGGCTTTATGGCCTTGGGTTTTAAGTGCCAGAGCATCTCGCCTTTTTTCGAGATTTTTTCGGAGACTGTACCCTTGGGATAACGCGTTGTATTGGGCCTGCCAACTCTTCTGAAGGGGGACAAGCTGGGTAACCGTCTGCTGATAGGACGAGAAGTCGAACACGTGCCGCTGGCGGATGGTTTCACAGTTGTTGGTTATTCGACTGCACTCGGTTTGGCCCTGCCGATATTCCTTGATACGGAGAAGGTAGTCTCGCTTTTGGGTTGCCAATGCAATTTCCGCATTTAGGCGGGCAATTTCGAGCTGCCGGGTTGGGTTGATAGCATTGGCTATGTTGTCGAGCGCCAACACCGCGCTGGTCTTCCGCTCGATTTCCGCACTCAGTTCAGAAATTTGACGAGCTAACACGCCATTGGTGGCTCTCTTCCAAGAACTTGCCGATTTGACGGTCTCTTCCTTTGCCGCAGAGATGTCTTTGCTCAGTTCAGCACTTTTGTCGAGCAGGTATTGATGCAAGCTCTCTTTGTCGCTTAGGTCAGCAAGTTGCCCTTTGACATGCCAACCACCCCAAAGGATGAACAGGATGAGTAGGAATCCAGCAAAGTACCGATAGAGGTGATGTGCTGCGCGAGCGAGAGGGCCTGGCATCGGGGAGAACGGTTTATGTTGTTCTTCCAATTATGACGAATGTCAAGATGTTTGCGGCTTTAATTGAGGAATGCTCAAACCGAAAGCGGCCTTTGAATGTCACTTCGGCTTAGCGGCAGGTAACTGGAGCATAGCCGCCTGATTCCGGCCACAGGTCCAAGGTCGGCTCAGGCCGACGACTTGCCGGTGAGCGGTCGACATGAACGACCGGTCTACTCTGTCACGAGCCGCAGAAGCCAGGGTCGGACCCTTGAGAGTCGATTCGAGCCGGTCAGGTCGACGCGATTTGGCTGCCAGGCGACTGCGATTTCGCAACTAACTTGGATTATTCGTTGATTCTAGCCGGCGAATATCCCGAAGCATATTTTTCAGGCATCGGTGGTCACTTGGAGTTTTAGGAAAGGTGATAAATCCGATTCCTTCTGGATGGCGGAGCTTGCCATGTCGGCCTGCTTCGAAGCGCCAGCCACTACGTAGCATTTTTTTGATCAAGCGGTTGATGTCTTTGTCGTTGCAGTAGTGCATGGATGATCCTCGTGGTTGTTGTATAACCATGAGGATCGGATTTGTCGGCGACGCACACCCGACATATCGCCGAATGTATTTGTCAAAAATTTCAGGGGCTGGATTGGGGCTGGTCATTCCCGTTCTTGCGCTCCATCAGATAAGAGACAATTGCGTGTCGCCCGTGATTGATCGCGACCCAGAGGGCGTCGAATCGCGTCAGGTGACTTGGCGCTATCAGGGTCAGGTCGGGGTCTCCACGGTTCTCTCCCGGGTGTTCGACAAGCATACGGAAGGTCTCGAGATCCCCTGTTTGTGCCGCAAATAGAGTCGGGGTCCATTGAGCAAGATGATGGGCTTCCACACGGTAACGCCGGTTGGCATCCGCGCCGCCGTCCATTAAGGCTTGGATTACAGCGCGGTGATTGGCAGGCGGTAAGGTGAAGTAGTCGCGCACTGCGCTGTAAATCTGGCGCTTCCTTTCGGTGGTATTCCTGAATACGTGGCTGAGCGTTCGCCGTGCAGCAGTGTCGACATCCAGGATAGCGCCCTGTTTTGCATCGTAGGAGGTTGCCCGCGTTTTGCCGGCAAGATAGGCCTGCTCCTGTGTTTGGTCCTCGCGATGAAGGCTGTTGTGCAGGAAGGTTACGGCCAAGCACAGCGCTGAGGGGAGGAGGTCGCAGCTTTGTTCAACATCGGCACCGAGCTCGATCAATCGGCGAACAGCAGCGGCATTGGCCATTTCGATGGCGACCTGTAGTGGTGTTTCGCGACGGGTGGATGATGGACGATTGACTGTATCTCGGGAGAGTTCAAGGGTCATCAGGTAATCCATGATGAGCGTGTCCTTCCTTAGCCACGCCCGATGCATCGCATAAGACAATGGACTCTCTCCGGATTCCTGAATGAAGTCATTCGGGTCGCCACCAGCAGCGAGCAAGCGCTTGACGTCATCCAGAGAGCCTTCTTGAATTGCGACCATCAGTGGTGTTCGACGTGTTCTGCCTTCGGCGTATTTGGTCTTCTGATTTGGGTTGGCGAGGTGTTTGTTGCCGAGCCTGAAGGCATCGTCAGTGCTCCGGATTTCCACAGGAGGAGGAATGCGCTCCTTCGCCTTTTGGGGATAAAACATTTGTTCGAAGCCAAAGGCAATGCGACGAAATTCTTGGGTGTCCAATGGGTGTTTCGGGCGCTGGTTCAGGCCAAGCATGAACGTTTTGTCCCAGTAGCCATTGGCAGCATCCTTATCCCCGACACCAACCGCGTATAGCAATGCTTCATTCAAGATCGGGTGTTGATTCTGCCCAGCTCGCCACCATGCGCCGGAAACCGCTTTGGCGTAGTGCTCAAGGGCGGCCTCCTTTTGTCCCTGTAGAGCCGCGTGCCGCGCGGCAAACCAAGCGTGGATGTAGCGATAGGGAGCCTGCTGGCCGGGATCTGCACGCTGGATCAGACCCCGAAGCTGATCCAGTTTTTCCTGAAGCGCAACCTTGTCATGCCTCTTGGTCGAGAACATCATCTGAATCGTCTCAAGCAGCGGAATTACTTGGCGGAACAGTGGAACGTCGCCCGCGCGCTTACTTGCTTGATCGACCACGCGCCTAGCATCTTCAAGTACCCAAGGTTGTTGGGTCCGCAATTGCAAGTTGCGCTTTACGGCATCCCGCAACTCGGTCGGCAGCGATTGGTAGGCGCAGGCCACCAGGAGCCATCCCGACAAAAGAGGAATCTCAGGTGCCGACGCATCCTTGCCGATCGCCACAGCGACTTTTGGGGTATATGGCCAAGCGAGTTTGCCCACGGGCTCACCAGAACGCCAGCGCTCTATCGTTCTCGGGTCGGCATCGAGTTCGTTACCCAGATTCGTGAGCAGCTTCTCTTCGGGTACTTTTGTGTAATGCGAAGCGAAAGACAGCCAGGCTTTGAACGGCGAGATGCTCCATTGTTCGAAATCTGGAGCGGCTCTCCTGTTGGCTGCAAGGGAGAGGAAGCCGGCAAGCATCGGCGCCGTGAAGTGCTTTGAGATCAGCTTTTGACCCTCGGCGGTGCTCAGCGGGGTGACATCCAGGTTCTGAGCCAGTCTTTGTAGTGCCTCAGCGGTCCGAAACCACGCGTAGCGGAAGGTTTCTGCCCATTCGTGACCACAATCTTTGGCGAGTGCGTCCGTGCAGCTATCTTCTATCGATTGCAGTCTGTCGAACCTGCTGCTCTGACGTTCATCGTCCTCGTTGGCAAGGTCATCGAGATCCTTGTCTTGACCGGTCTGCAAAACGAGGGGCCGGTATCCAGCAGCTTTGATCAGGGCTCTGAGAAGATTGCCTAGGCGTGGGATGATGGTTTCTTTGCTCATGTTTAACAGGGCGGGGATTTCCCGCCCCCCCTCTAATTAGTGCTTGCCACCCTTTGCCGCCGCACTTTGAGCGCGCGCGGCAAAGCTACCCTTGGACACCCCGCCGGCCTTGGCAGTCGCGCTCTGGATACGCGCGGCTGCGGTCTGGGTCATCGGAGTGGCCGGAGCCTTGGGGGCTGAAGTCTTGGTCGTCATTGTCATTCCTTTCGATTAGAGTAGTGCCAAGTCGGCACACCGTCATCTTGAGGAAAGGGCCTTCCGCAGACACGACATGGAACCGAAGGAAATCTGGATTTTCTGTTGTCGATGAAAGTGGGGCTACCCACTGCGGAGTGGACCGTATTCATTAACTGCTAGCAACGGTTCGCGTTGCTGCTAAAACGGCAATTGCTGTTTTTACGACAATGAACAGCAATGCTGCATTTGGGTAGAGTGATTGCAGTAGCGAATCACCCACTGCTTTGTTCGGTCGAAGTCCTGCCGCGACCAAGTTTGTCTGAGCGCATTTTTCAGGATGTTCTCGCCTGACCACCAGAGAGTTGTTCCAAATAGGTTTTGCTGCTCCATCAGCGAGCTGCAAATCTGACCAGTGGCTCGTCCAAATAGCGCCTTCGCCTCAATGCCAACCCCGACATATGGCCCAGGGAAATCCGGCTTCGCAGAAAAGTCCAATATTCGGATGACCTGCGCTAGTTTTTCAAATGCAGTTTCAGCATTCATCACAGGGCGATCAGGAGGGCTTGGGGATTCCGAATGCGGTGTCAGTAAAGCCTCGTGATCGCCGTGGCAACCAAGGTTGTAGGCGAATTCCCTCTGGATTGAGTGAAGTTCTGCTTTTAGCCAAAAAGGAAGCGAATCGTCTGCTTGTTGGGGTGGGCAGAGGTCTCCTCCGCAGTGGTGGCACATTCGTAAATCCAGGATGCGTGTTCGGTTGCGGGTACTGTAATTCCAGAACAGGGGTTGTTGGCAGACCGGGCAGTAGTCGCGCATGACGCACCCATGCTTTTGACAGATCCAGTTGGAAGCCAAGCGCCAACTGCTCCGGTAATACGGGATGATGTCGCTTGCCAAGCACTGGGGGCAGTAGCGGAGGTGCGGGAGCATGCGCATGGGATCGGTGTGCAGGCACAACAAAGCTGGCCCCAAGAGAAGGTTGCCATTTTCTGGAACCAAATTCTTCAGGGTTGTAGCAGGTGTGCTTATCAATTTGCCGAGGTAATCCCAAGGCAGTGCTTCCCGATCAAAATCCAACCAAAAAATTGGTTTCTGCCAAGAGGCGCCGATCCAGTCGAGAATTTTTCCGGGAGAGCAATTCTTCCTGATGGCATAACGAATCAGCCACGAACTGACCGCTTCCCCTGGCAGCGGCGAAGGAAAGTCATAAGCTCTGGCAACGCGAGGATTCCAACTCTCTCCGTAAATCGAGGCCAACTCGCCGAGCGCTTCGAGTGACCTGGCGATCATCTCTTCTCGTGCCATATCAGCTTAGATCAAGTTCCAGTTGCGGAGAGTCGAGCCGGGAGGGCCGAGTTTTGATTCGAGCCTGTTTCACCAGTTGTCGGACGAATGCTTCGTATGGACTCGAGATAAACCTGAAATCACACGAGCCAATATGGGATTCGTAATACCGCTGAATCGGACCGAGCAGGCGCATGGTGGCATTGTCTCCAGACCACTTTGAATTGAGCGCAATTTGCCTCGACAAAGCTTGATTCAGCCGGGATGGCCAGTCAGATAGAAGCCAGCAAACTGCGGCTATCATCTCTCGGGTTTCTCGGTCATCAAGTTTGCGGAGACCACTACCTTTGCTGAGTGGAAAATTACCCAGCAGGTGATGGCCGAGAAACCAGAGGCTGTGGCATAACCCGTCAAGGCTCAGGCGTGCGAGATTTTCGACCTGGTTAGCCGGGATGCAGGCAGAGTCAAGATTCAACGGGCCATCGGAACGATTGACTATGATCCGAGCAATGAGTAGTTGCTCTGCCTCTGCGGGCAGCGAGTCACTCTTGCGAAGATCGAATCCGCATTCGCAGTATTCGGGCTGGCGTCTAGAAAGGGCAAGTTGCCTTTTGCATTGAGGGCAGCGATCGATCAATTGGCACCTGTGTTTCCAGCAAGCGGTATTGAAAGCCAGGTGCCATGCTCCCTGTAAGAAGGGCTGTTCTTGCAGGCATCGAGGGCAAATTGGAGCATGTCTGAGTTTGAGAAAGGTGGATTTGCTCAGCCATTCACCGAGGATTTTCCATTCGCGTCCTTTCCTGGGGACTTGTCGAGAAATGCCCGAGAGTTGGCTAAGCTCGTTCACGCTGTTCCGCGTGTATATCGCGAGCCGTGGAATCTCGGTTTGCTCAACCTGCGGATTCGTTGAACTGGCGCCTAGCGCGTATTGGAGAATTTCCTGATGGCTACGGTAGTGATTGGCACCGGCGCAGCGCATCAGGAAACCCCGCAGCGATTCGAACGGGTAGGGCTGTGTTCGATTAATTAAGCGGTACTGGTCCAAAAGGGGTTTCCTCTGAGCAATGAACCAGGAAGTGGGCTTCTGCGAGATGTGCGCAGGAAATACTCTTTTCCCCTTTTTGGCTGGCAATACGGACCGCCTCCGCCAATAGCATCTTGAGCAGCCGAAAACTTCCTCTGCAGGAGTCGAATATCGACTTGGAAAGCTTGCTGTCGATGAGGTTGGCCTTTTCCGGCATGGGCAGGCACTGATCGAGTGTGGCCAGGACGCCCAGAAACTCTTCGTTGTACACAAAAGCCTTGAGAAAGGAGAGGCCCGGCCATCGGGTTGTTTGCTCATCCTGCCGCCGGATTTCATCGAGGGGTGGCGTTCCGATAAAGACGAACGCCACACCAAGAAAGTCATAGAGGCGCTTCAAGGTCGCCCCTAGCGCTCCGCCTGCATCTCCTTTGCTTTTCTTTGTGGTCAACACCCAAAGATGCTGTGCCTCATCGAACGCGATCAGTAGGACACCGGCCGTTTTGACGGCATCGCGTAGCGTGTCTCGAAGCTCTTTCAACGATAGTCCTTTCAGGCTGCGGGGATCCTGCCCCAATTGCACGAGAAGTCGGATATAGATTTCCCCGATACTTGGACGGGCTTCGAAGGTGAGGTACAGAACTGGGGAAAGCCGGCGGTGATCGCCTTCAACAGGTTTGAGACGCTTGAGAAGCCGTTCCAAAATGAACGACTTTCCACGTCCTCCTTCGCCGATGATCCAAAGCCCCCCTGGCTTTTTCGCAACCTTAGCCCTGGCGAGAAGTGCATCTATGTATTTGTTGGCTCTCCGGTACTCATCGAAGGCAATGGGCACATCCAGTACGTACTGAGCACGGTCATCCGGAGTGCCGGCCATGGCGCGAGCACGTTCCTGTTGAGGATCTAGTGCAGGGGCGATATCCGGTGTCGGTTCTGCAAACAGATGCTCCGATTGCAAATCTGCCATCGTATTCATTACGACCCCCACGCATAACTTGGGACGTTCGTAAACGAAGGCGTATTCGGCGGTGGCGTTAGGCTTCCGTTCTCTCCGAAGGGGGTCAGGATTGTTCGCGTCTCGCCGATTAGCGTGTTATTTGAATTGATGCCTGCGAGGCGAGCTAACTGGACCTTGCCGGCGTTTTTTTTGTTCTCCAACTCTTCTGCAAGTACGTTCTGGATACGGTTGCGGGTTTCGATCAACGTATCGACGGCAGTCGATTTTTCCAATCGAACCTTGGCTTCGGCCCGGAGGAACTTGTGCTGAAAACGACTCAAGCCCTTGCTGTACTCCGGGCGTGTCGAGGGAACGCATAGGTATTTATGTGTCGTAGGATGCTCGACGTAAATCTGGCCAAGGTCTTCATCGCAGACAACGTAATTGAGTGTTTTCACCCGGCCGACGTCCTTCATCAGCGCTTCCAGTTGATCGTCGGCGTAGGTTTGCCAGGAGAATCGAATTCCTTCTTGAGACAGTGCTCCTGTGTGATGCTCGCCCAGGACGATATTCAGTTCGTCGATCGAACACGGATAGGGAGGAGGGGCTGTTACGATACCGCTTTGCCATAGTTCGAGTGGTGCAGCCTGGTTTCGTACGTTGGTTTGAATGTTGTGAAAATCTGCCGCCCACTTGTGAAGCAGATAGATCAACGTTGAAAAGCGAACGACGGCTTGATTGACAGAGTCGTAGTCCCCTCGCTTTGCAAGTGACGCAAAGGTTCGACCTGGCATTGATTCAAAGAACGTTTGTTCCAATGTGAGAAAGAAGCGCTCGATCGATCCTTTCAACCAAGGGGTTCTTCGTTCGCAGTACTCCCAGAACGAGCCTAGCGCTTTGATTGCATTTCGGTAGCGCTGGCAGATGAAATCGGCGCCGCGGTCAGATGCGTAATAGACTGCTCGGCCAAACGCAGGCCAGGGATTCTCGATATCTGGCCACAACTCATAGGCGAAGTGGTGCGAGGAGAGTGAATGTTTGATCGCTCCAAAAATTGAACTCAGTCCGGTTTTCTGGAACGAAACGTAGAATCCGAGCAAAACGCCCGAATAGCGATCCTTGATAGCCGTGAGCCACGGCCGGCCGAGCGGTAGCAGCGCATGGTCGTCGATGACGTAGAGATTCATCGGCGTGTGATCAATTTCGACAACATCCAAGGGGTGATCCGCAGGAAGGTGCCCTTTGGCCATTTTGAAATAGCGCCTGGCTTCTTCTCGTCCCAGGCGAGCGATCATCATCTCCTCTTTGGGGCGATCATCGATGCGGTTTCCGTACGTTCGCTCACTGGCTTTCGTTAGCTGAGGGCGATCCTGGGATGCTCGTTCGGCGTTTTCGGTCTTTAGCTTATTGGCGTAATCTCGGTGCGCACCAACGACGGTTGGCTGGCTGGACTGGGCGTAGTAATCGTCGATGTGAATCTGAAGGAATTCCTCACTTTCCTTGTCGAGGCGCTTGGTGTGCTTCCTGAAACTGTTGCCATTGATGACAACAAGAAGGTCGCCTCCGGTGGTGTCAATTTCTCTCCACCATTTCGATATCGTCGAAGTGCCAGGAGGGCCGAGCGGATCTGCAATTTCCTTCGCAATTCTTGCGGCACTATCAGCGATCAGGAATTTTTGACCGCGGGTGATGCCTTCCTTCTTCAGTTGCGAGATGTAAGTAATCTTGCGGTCGTGATCGAGTTGGTATTTCTCCGGGATGAGATTGAGGTCTCGGAAGTTTTGGAGCGCATCAGGGCTGTCTGGCTTGATTACTAGAGCTTCCGGTGATGAGAACGCGTCGACAATTTTCAGTTGTAGCGACCCTTGTGCTGACCAAAACTCCGATTCCGTTAGCGTCTTTTTCTGGCCGGTTTTGGGGTTCTCGAAATAGAGCTCTTCGTTAGAGCGGCTGTCGTATTCGAGAATCTGGCCATGATAGGAAATGACAAGCCCTTTCTGGAGGAAAAATGATCCCATGTCGACTCCTTCGGACTAGGCGTTGTTAGGCTTAGTTGCCTGACCAGGTGCGCGATCTCGTCGCTCCCAAGATTTTCTAGGACTGAGCTCCGTCGCTCCGAGATCACGAAGAGGCGCCGCCTTTGAAAATCCTCCAACAAAATTCCATGGGGTAAGAGGTGGGCGAGTCTGTCGCAGAGCCGTCGTAGTTTCCAGTCGGTATTGATCTGGCGTTCCACGACCCAAAGCCAGCGCTGCCAGAAGATCACCATGCCGGGTCGAACGCAAAATGTCTTCAAGGAACAATCCCTTCAATGGTTGATCGGGGAGGCTAACCAAGGTTGACTTGGTCAGTTTTTGGGACCAGTCGAAGCAAAGCCGGCGTTGCGCTATCAGTGTGTAGGCTTCGGCCAGTGAACAAGATTCCGTATCGCAGAGTTCTGAGATCGCCATCGTCTGCTTGCGCTGAAATGCTTCTGTTACCCGAGCCAATGCCTCACTGGGAAGCGGTGAGGTCAGATAACGCATCAATAGATTGGTGTTTGTTTTTTGGGGTTCGCAAAACAACTGTTCATCAACAATGAACGCAAATGCTTGCTTGGTCTTCCGAAAGTGCTTGGCGATCGAGAGGTACTTTGGGAGATGTTCAGGATGAAATAGAAATTCGAGTGGCTTGATTTCGAGGAGCGTCGCGATATCGCCGTGTTCGACCATGAAATCTGCGGTGTATCGGCGTTCCACTCCCTCATGGTCGAGATAGGTGCGTTCTTGTTGGGAATAAACCTTTTTGACGTTCCTGCAGAGCAGCAGGCGTGGGATCGCAAGTTTTTCGTGAGGAGACTCGTATTCAGCCGGATAGGGGGTTAGCTCCTCAACTTGAAGGCCTCCCGTGGTGCGGTGCGGCGAGACTTCAACTAAATTGCGGCTTGGGGCGTTAGTGCCTACCAGTTTTTTTGCGCGACGCTTTTTCATGATTTCTCCAAGGTGAAATCAAAAGCATCCAAACGAATATTTTCGTCATTGGATGTAAATTTTTGGCGACAAAATCCTTGACTTCGCCGGCTGCCTTGGAGATACTTTGTGTGTGAGATGTATTTTTTCCGTGGCTAGCGGGCAAGGCCGGATGAACCGAAAGGTGAGTCCGGTATTTTTTTGTTACATGGTTTCCTCCTCCTGTTGAAGCCTTGACAGCATCTGACTTAGCGTTTGAACGTCGATCAGTTGTCCTGCTTTCAGGCCAAGTGCGACGGCAATCTTGTGGCTTTGTCCACGCAGGCAGCGTCGCTTCCCTTCAAGAACTTGATAGACGAGGCCGCACGAAAAGCGGTTTTCGCGAGCCCATTCCGCAATGGATATGCCGCTGCCTTCAATCAAGGAGCGGCATTCTTCAGGAGTGCGGAAGGAGGGAGAAGTGCTCATCGCGCAAAATGCATGCAAATGAGTACACGCTAGCACCTCGTATAGAAAATGTGCAACATATTTTCTATAATCCCTAACATGCCTACACAAAATGAAACATTTCTGCCAGGATTTGGTGAGCGTCTCAAGGAAGAGCGAAAGCGCTTGGGGCTTAGCCAGGATGAGTTCGCCGAGCGCGCTGGCGTAAAGCGTCTTGCCCAGCTCCAGTACGAGAAAGAAGCCCGTGAGCCAAGAACTTCGTACTTGGCGGCCATCGGAGCGATGGGCGTCAGTCTTTCCTACGTGATTTTTGGGAAGAGATCGGCGGAGTCTGTGCTTGGGCCTGAGGCACTCCGAGGGATTGAGAAGAAGGTTTTTGACCAGCTTGAGGCCTACGTTGCGGAGCAATGCGGAGGCTATATGAGTTCCGAGGGCCGTTATGTCTTATTCGAGGTGATGCGCTCACATTGCATCCAGGCTGCAAGCAAAGGGCTTGATGTCGAGAGCAACTTGGCAGCATTTTTCCCCAAAAGGCTTGAAGGCAATGGATAGGAATAAAGTGACCGATCCTTCCGATGCGCATGTGATGCGAGCATTAAGTCGGATCAGAGAAGCGTTTGAAAACGACTCCCCCTGCAGTGAAGATGAGGCGCTCGAAATTTTGCGAGAGAAGCTGTTCGAGTTTCGGCCGGGTGAAACGTCTGAAAAAGCTCATGGACCAAGTGCCGAGACCGCTAATTTTGGTGGCCCCGTGAGTAGTGATAATCGTATTGAAGCGGTTTTTCGCTGGCTGAGCGATACGAAGGGGTTTACTCCAAAAGAAATTGAGCGCATGCGGCGCATCGGGCTTTTTGAGGAAACGAAGGATGGGCGTGTGATAGTGCGTGAGCAACCATTGCAGGAGGCTCGGGCATCCGCTCTTATTGCGGCTGTCGCGTTGCTCACAGGTGCCTGGATTGCCTGGGTCTGGTTTGGGTCAGAAGGTAATCTGACGGTGATCGCAGCCTCGTTTTCGATCGGTAGTTTGTTTGGGCTTGTCGCGGGAAATGCGTTGGATAACTCATTCCGATTCGCCAAGCTTCGCTCACAAGTGTTGGAGGTGTCCCCTCGTTTTGAGGATGGTGTGGTGGTGCGCCTTTAGGCCGGATGGCAGGATTTTTATTCGAAATTCCGGACATTCTCTGTTTAGACGTGGTCGTTATTGAAGCGAACTAATGTTCGAAAAAATTTTCATATTGAACGATAGTTCTATATGATGTGGGAATTGCCGCCAGGACTTTTCCATGAACAAAGACCACTTCTATCTGGCAAAACTGCGCGACTACTACGCTAATACTGGCGTTTTTCCGCCATACTCCGGAATTGCAAAGCTGATCGGGATGCGTTCCAAAGGCGGCGTATCCGCAATGGTCAAGCGCCTGGCAAATGCGGGATATTTGGACGTGACGTCCGATAGAAGGATCAAGCCGCAGAAATCCTTCTTTGAGCGAGAACTCTTCGACTACGTCCAGGCTGGATTGCCTCAGTCTGCTAACGACACATTGGCCGAGCCGTACAGCATCGATGAGTATCTGATCAATACCCCTTCCAGAACCTTTTTGCTGACGATCAAGGGTGACTCAATGATCGATGCGGGACTGATGCCTGGAGATGTCGTCATCGTCAAAAAGGGGGCACCGGCAAAGGTGGGCAACATTATTGTTGCTATCGTCGATGGCGAATATACGGTGAAGTACTTGGAGGCCCGCGACGGTCAATACTATTTGCGGCCCGCCAACAAGGCTTACCCGGAAATCTATGCTCGGGATCACCTGGAAATTTTTGGTCTCGTGGTGGGCAGTTTCAGAAAATACTGACCGGGTGAAGACATGATCGATCATCAATTTGGCGGCGCTTGGACAGAACAGAAGCTGGAAGCGTTGAAACATTACCTGACCGCTTATCGCCTGATTTTTACCCAGAATGAAAAGGCCCGGTTTTTCAAAACCATCTACATCGACGCGTTTGCTGGGACGGGCGAAAGGAAGACCGCGGATGTGTCTGACGAGGCTAGCCTGTTCGACCCTGAAGAACTTCCGGAACTGGACGCGTATAAAAAAGGCAGCGCCAGAATTGCCTTGGAGCTTTCTTCTCCGTTCGACGAGTACATCTTCATCGACAAGAAGAAAGAACACGCGGCTCAGTTGGAGTCGACCATCGAGAGCGATTACCCGCAACTGACTTCACGTTGCAAAGTGATGCAAGGGGATGGCACCAAGCTGCTTGCCGAGATATGCCGCAACCGTGATTGGAAAAAGTCCCGCGCAGTCGTGTTTCTAGACCCTTATGGGATGAATATCGAGTGGGCATTGTTGAAACAGATTGCCGATGCCAAAGCCATCGATCTCTGGCTGTTATTCCCTATGGGCATGGGGGCAAATCGTTTATTGAAACGGGATTCGACACCGCCACAATCGTTTTCGGAAAAACTGACACGAATGTTCGGGACACCCGAGTGGCACAGCGCTTTTTACAAACCTTCAACTCAAGGCGATTTCTTTTCAGACGAAATTTCTTTAATCAAGGATGCCTCTTTCGATCAGATTGGTGAGTTTCTGATAGGTCGTCTTAAGTCCATCTTTTCCGGCGTTGCGCCCACCACGAAAGCACTCTTCAATTCCCGGAACAACCCTATGTACTTACTGTGTTTTGCTGCGGGGAACCAGATTGGGGCACCCACGGCAGTGAAGATCGCCAACCACCTTTTGGGCAAATAACCATGACAACAACCAGCAAAATTGAATGGACTGAACAAACCTGGAACCCAACGGTTGGCTGCACCAAGATCTCCCCCGGCTGCAAGCATTGCTACGCCGAGCTCATGGCGCAGCGTTTACAGGCCATGGGTACACACGGCTACGAAAACGGCTTCAAACTGACGTTGCTACCATCACGCCTCCAGGAGCCTCTGCAACGCAAGAAGAAAACGGTGTACTTCGTAAACTCGATGTCGGACGTATTTCATGAGGATGTGCCCTTTGAATACATCGATCAAATCTTCGAGAGTATTGCCAAGACACCCCAGCATACGTATCAAATTCTGACCAAGCGTGCCGACAGGATGGCGCAGTATTTCATTAACCGGCCAGTTCCAGACAACGCCTGGCTGGGCGTCTCGGTAGAGGATCGAGAATACGGCGTTCCGCGCATTGCCTTGCTTCGGCAAGTCTCCGCCAAGATCCGCTTCCTATCGGTTGAGCCCCTTCTGGAAGACTTGGGCGATCTAGATCTGACCGACATTCACTGGGTGATCGTTGGTGGAGAATCGGGGGCAAAAGCACGCCCCATGCAAAAGGAATGGGTTGAGGACATTCGGATACAATGCGAAGAGGCTAATGTCGCTTTTTTCTTCAAGCAATGGGGGGGGTGGGGCGCAGATGGCAAAAAACGAGCGAAGAGATACAACGGCAGGGAATTGAACGGCCGGACTTGGGATCAGATGCCAGGACTACACCAACAACCTTGAAGTCATCCAATAAAAAATATTACTGGCGGATTGGGGAGCCTCCACCTCCGATCGACAAACATAGCGAAACTAAGCACGCCATCATCGAGGAATACGTCAGACGCTACATTCTGACGATGATGTCGCGGGCGACCATTCCGCTACTGCAGTTATCGCTGATCGACGGGTTTTGCGGTGGGGGCAACTACGCCAAGGAATCGGGTGGTTTAGCTGACGGCTCCCCTATCCGTTTGATGCAGGCGGTTCGGCAAGCCAGAGCCGAATTAAATCTTGGCCGTCGGATACCCAGAGAAGTCAGCGTCGACTACCACTTCAACGATCTCCTGCCAGACACGACTGAATACCTGCGCTATTGGCTGAACGGTAAATTCGAAGAGGGTTGTCTGGATATAGCAGATCGTCAGCGCCATGAAATTACGACCGGCGACTTCCTCGCCGAGTTACCTCGCATGCTGCAGAAAATCAAATCCAGGCGGATGGGAGAGCACGCGATATTCGTCCTGGATCAGTACGACTACGATGACATTCCATTGCCTCAGATTGCCAATGTTCTGAACCTCCTCGAAGGAGCCGAAGTCATTTTGACTTTCAACATCGGCTCTTTGATCACCTATTTGTCGGACCGCGCAGCCAATCGAAAGCCATTGGCCAGAATCGGTCTTGACCAGTACATCCCGTGGGAACGTATTGGTCATATAAAGTCGTCCGAAAGGCAGTCGTGGCGAAGAGTTATCCAGCGCCATATCGCGAACGGCATTCGCGCCGAAAGCGGTGCCAAATTCATGACGCTATTTTTCGTGAAACCTCATGGGGTCAATACTTGGGATTACTGGCTCATCCATCTTTCTAACCGCTATCGCGCTCATGACGTCATGAAAACCCTGCATTGGGAACACGCGACAGAATTCGGTCATGAACTGGAGCCGGGTGTTTTCGTGTTGGGCTACGATGCTAATCAGGATTCAGACTACACCGGGCAGTCGACGCTGGTGTTTGGCGAGTCGTCGGAGGAACTCTGTGTCGATGGGGTTCGAGAGTATTTTGGTGACAGAATTTTTTCCGGGAATGGTCCTGTACTGGTCGGAGACCTGTTGCGAGAATGCGTCGGAAACTCGATGGGCGCGGAGAGCCATCTCCTGACATCCATGGGGCAACTGCATCGCTCCAAGAATATTGTCGTCTCCACGAAAGACGGCCGCATCAGACGTCCATCCATGCATTACAACAATGACGACATCGTCGAAGCCAACCGGCAAATCATCCTCATCAAGTAACGATTCTTTCAGTTTCAAGATACTCGCGACTCATTGATGGATGCGACCGCCAGCATCAGGTCCAGCGCAGGCAAATCATGACTGAATCAGGTCATTCGGTCCGGTGTACTCGAACGAGATTCGGTCTGCCGCACCATTCGACGTTGCCACCGTGAGACCGATGGCCGTCTGGCTGAAGGGGTAACGAACCCTGCCCAATTCTCGGTAATCGCTGCTGTAGATGACGCCTGCTTTCGGTCCAGAACCGACGATGCGCAGGGGCATACCAGGTGGCATCGGCACGCCACCGTTCCACTGAACCGGTCCCGTGTATCCCGTGGTAGTCCACGGTGCTACGTTACCCGCTCCGTGCGGAGCAGTGAACTCCTTCCACAACTCGTGCGAGTTTTCAGTCGGCCAAGTGGGCATGACGCTCAAAGCCAGTACGGTGTCTGACGCAAGCCAAGCACGCAGCCCCCTAGCGTCGTCGAAATCTGCATTTGTCGTGACTACCGCGTTGATGGCGCCAAGCCTCGACGCGAAGCCGGCCTTGATCAGCACTGCAGCCGAGACTGACAACGTTCCCGTTTCGACCGCAGCAACGGCGCTGCCGCTGCCCAAGTTCGGCAGCTGATCGATGTCTAAGTCGAGCGGATCCAAAACAGGTGCGTGAGCCTGTGCGCGGACCCGCACGGCTTCCATTGCCCACGGCAAGTTGTAGACAAATGCATGCTCGATGAGGGACATCGCTTCGTCAGCATCGTCGTCCCCGAGCTCGGTAACCGGCGCCCCCTTCAGCCACTTTTCCAAGATTTTTCGCCAATCGAGGGGCAACGATTTCGGCTTAAACGGGGCAATCTCAAAGGCAATCTCGGCGAAGGTAATAATCGCCTGCACAGCTTCGTCGGTCTGTCCGCCGTCTACTGAGATCGACGCCTTGAGCAGCAAAGACTCAAGCTCGTCGGCCTTTTCATCTAGTTTCCGCCCTGTCTCAAGGCCAACTCCGGCGAGAAAATAGCCGCGCCGTTGCGCCGCCGTAGAACTGGTCCAGATCAGCTTGGCACGGGCCTTCAAACCGGTGAGAAGCGCCCTTTGAACACCTTCACTCTTTCGCGCGAGTCGGCGCATCAGCAGCGATGACGTCAGCACCTCATCGATCTTTGATTCGAGCTCTTCATCAGCAATTTGCGCATCCCCAAGCAGGCTGAAGATGGCGGTGTCCAAGCTCGTAAGGTGTCGGGGCCAGTCTTCAGCCGCGGCCTCCGCCAACCTCGTTCGCTCCCCGGGCACCGCTGCAAAGCTCCATGCACCCTGACCTGCCACATACGCGAGCAAGGCATCGACATTCCTTGTCCCAAGCTTCTTGGCCATGCGATCCAGTAGCCAGTAAAGCAGTCGAAAGATGCCGCTCTCCATCTCACGCTGTTTGTCTCCGCGGATCAGACGCTTCCAGGCGTCTCGCCGCTTCTCGTGTTTGTCGAACATTGGGTAGAGCACCAACCCTTCGATGTCGACATATGCACGGCCAGCCCGACCGACGACATTTCGGAACTCGGACTCATCGATTGCCTCACCTTGTCTGGAATGCCCGTGAAAGATGAGGCTGGTGGCCGCCAGGTTGAGTCCCTGCGCGAGGGTCGGTGATGACACCGTGAGCTTCAAAATGCCTTCTCTGAGCAAGTGCTCCACTTCCTTGCGGAACTGGGTGGGCAACTCGCCATGGTGGACTGCCACGCCCATGCGAAGGCACTTCAAAATGTCGTGATCCGGGCCGAACCACTCAGCCCCGACGGCCAAAGCGGACGCGATAGCGGAGGCCGGAGGCGTAATGATCGGCGGGAGCAGCCCCGCAGTGCAGAGCTTGATGATACGTTTAGCGAATGGCATGACCGACACACGGATCGGACAGAAGACCAGCACCGACTGACCATCTTCAATTAGACGCCACGCAGTGAATATGCACAGGTCGGTCTGCGATCCGGGCACTATCGCCGCGTTTGCGCGATTGGATGTCCTCTTGCCGACGACAAACTGGGGAATGAAAGGATGCTCGTCCCCAACCACCACGTTCAGCTGCGCGACCTTGGACTCGGGATTCCAGTTGACCTCACCAAATCGAAGCCGGGTTGGACGCCAAGCGTTCTTGATGAGTCCATCGGGTCGGTCGGCGGTGAGCCAAGCAGTGAAGTCAGCGAGTTGGTCACCATCGGGCAGGATGGCGGAAAGGCAGACGATGCGCCGGGAAGCTGCGTCAGGCCTTCGAAGCAGCCGCTGAATCTGTGCTTCGTAGCGTACCTCCCGCTCGCCGAGCCCGATCATGTGGCCTTCGTCAAGGACCACCAAACCCACGTCGTCCAAGAGCGTCGGGTCGCTCCGAAGGGCGAAATCGAGCTTTTCGGGCGTCGACACCACGATGTCGCGCGACTTGAGCGTGTCGACATCGCTACTGCTGGCACCGATGCTGCCATAGAGGCTTGAAACGCTTTTGCCGAGCACACTAAACGTGCGGCGCAGCGAGACCTCTGTTTGTGCAGACAGGGCACGCAAGGGCGTGACGAAAACGACTCGCTTGCCAGTTGCCAGACACGCGAGGATGCACAGCTCTGCGATGCGCGTCTTTCCCGCACTTGTGGGCAATGACAGTACAAGGTTGGCGTCGTACTCCAGCACACGCTTAGCAGCTTCAATTTGGGACGGCCATAGCTCAATCTCCGACCGACCTCTGCATAGAAGCGAGGTGATGAACAGCTTGCGCAACGATGCCCAATCGCCGATTGCTGTACCATTGGGACCGGACACGGGCAGGATCGCGTGAAAGCTGCTGGACCAGAGGTCGTCGACGATGTACAGCGCCAAGCGATGCACCCACCACTGGCCGACGAAGTTCATGTCACCTGCAACGGACAGGCCCTGCCTGAGACGCGCCTGTCCTTCGCCAATGAGATACTGTTCGCCCCGCTCCAAAGCGAGCAGCGTCTGGGACATCGCCGACATGAAATTGCCCTCTAAGCCAAGCAAGATGGCCTCAGCCACACCTTCGCTGTCCTCAAGGGGGGCTCCTTGACCGTCGACTTCGAAAAGCGGCCCCAAAGCGGCAATGACGTTGTCATCCGAGCCAACGCCGGATTCGAACCAGCCAGCGACTGCACGGTTCACCCCGGCAAGGTCCCGCAGCAACAGCTGTGCGAGGCATCGCTCAACGATGGACAGGTTGGCTTGCTCGAAATCCGATCTTAGAAGTGAGTAGGCGCGCGCGGAGAATCGTCCCAGGTGGTAGGCGCTGCCTGCGACCAGGCGGTGGAAGTCCCGCATCTCATCCTGCGCCCCTCGGGCAACGACTGCTTCGATGGACTCTGCCGCTACCTCGAACGCTTGCCGCGCAGTCGTGAAGTCGCCGCCCAAATCAAGATAGCGCAAGCCATGGAGCAGCAGCGAGTAGCCGAACGAAAGCAGGTCCTCCGACAGGAGCGGACTGAAATTCGGCGCATCGATTGGCAGCTCGCCCGCGCGCCAAATCATCCCGCGCGCCTGCCCCTTTGCAAGCAGCTTTTGACGGTAACCCGCCTCAACCGCTTGACTGATGTTTGAGCGAAGCTCCTCTAGTGTGGTTGCCATCAGGCTCCCACGGCCGCGAAAACGGCTTTGATGAACTTCTGATGTTCAGGAACCCGCAGCCCGACATAGTGCTGTGTCGCAGCCCCGGTGTAGCCGCTCAAGCTGGTTTGCAACAGCGTGGTGGTGTCGTTGCCGGTAAAGACGAACAACATGTGCGTAACGTCCTTCGGCTTTAACGACTTCTTCAATTGTGCATCGTCGATTGCGTCACGCAGGGCCTTGTCAGCAGGGTCAAGCAGCCGGTCGGCAACAAATCCCATTGAATGAGGTGACGGCAACTCGCCATAGCCAGACAGCGCCTCTCGAGCCTTCGAGACGGTGGCGGCAGACATGGTTGCACCGCTCTTGGACTCTGCCTTGAGTACAGTTAGCTTGCCGGTCACGAGGTTCAAGTTAAAGCCCAACATGTCGTCGCCCCGCATCGACATGTTTCGGTGGTCTTTGAACTGAAGACGTTTGATGCCCAGCGTGAATGGTGTTTTCTCGCGGACGAAAGTGGTGCACAACACCTCGCCGAGATCGCCTGACTTGAGCTGCGCGCTTTCCGGTAGCCGGCTCTGAATCAACTCAGCAACTTCATGCCGCTGCAGGCGAGCGAACATATCCGCCAGCCGGCTCGGTGGCAAAAAATGCCCGGGCACCACATCTGCCACGATGGCGACTGCTGCATCGAATTTAGATGCATCTGCGGTCAGCATCGTGTGGCTATGCGGCGCACTGCACCCAACGACGACCTCCGCGCACCATTCGGCGAACCGCGTCATGCGATAGATCCTCCAACCATCGAATGCCCTTGCACCGGCGTGACTAACAATCGCTATCTCAGCGCGGATGGCCAGTGACGGCGGGCCTCACGCCACTGCGCACGGGGTGCTCAGGGGAACAACAATAACTGGCTACATGATATCCGGATTAAGCGTTGCAGTTCAGATGCAATACCTATCAGTGCGAATTCCAGGTCAAGCTGGACACGGATTCCAGCGCAACCTGGACAGTGATTCCAGGGGAAGCTGGACACCGATTCCAAGGCAAGCTGGACAGTTTGAAGCGTTAGCGTAGGACGCGGGGTAACCGTGGCACCCTCGGCGATTTTGCCGAGGCCCACATGGCATTTAGCAGGTTACCCATGCGCAAGATTCTGGAAGTATTGCGTCTGCACCACGAGGGCAGGCGCAGCCATCGTGAGATTGCCCGCGCCGTTGTCGCGTCACCGACGACGGTAGGCGAGATTCTGCGGCGAGCAAAGCTGGCCGGCATCGGCTATCCGTTGCCGAACGGCATGACCGAGATGGCGGTCGAGGCCGCCTTGTATCCGCCATCCGCACCGTCCTCGAACAAACGGCCCGAGCCCGACTGGGCGGGTATTCATCGTGAGTTGCGCCGCAAAGGTGTGACGCTCGATTTGCTCTGGCAGGAGTACAAGGCCGAGCATCCGGATGGCTACCAGTACAGCAGCTTCTGCGACCACTACCGGGCCTGGTCTGGCCGACTGTCGGTGTCGATGCGGCAGACCCATACGCCGGGCGAGAAGTTGTTTGTTGATTATGCCGGGCCGACCGTCGCCATTACCGACCCGCTGACCGGCGAGCTCCGTCAGGCTGCCTTGTTCGTCGCCGTGCTCGGCGCCTCGAACTACACCTACTGCGAAGCGACCTGGAGCCAGGGATTGCCGGACTGGATTGGCAGCCACGTCCGGGCCTTCGAGTTCTTCGGCGGCGTGCCGGCCGTGCTCGTTCCCGATAATCTCAAGAGTGGCGTCAACAAGGCCTGTTCCTACGACCCACAGCTCAACCCGACCTACCGTGACCTGGCCGAGCATTACGGGACCGCGGTCATTCCGGCGCGGCCACGGCACCCGAAAGACAAGGCCAAGGTCGAAGCGGGTGTGCTGCTGGTCGAACGCTGGATTCTGGCCAGGCTGCGCCACCAGCGGTTCTTCAGCCTCGATGAGTTGAACCGGCAGATTGCCGGCTTGCTGGCCGACCTCAACCAGCGACCGTTCAAGAAGCTGCCCGGCAGTCGGGCCAGTACGTTCGCCGAACTCGACCGGCCGGCCCTGCGTGCCTTGCCTGGTTCGCGCTACGAGTTTGCCGAATGGAAGGTCGCCACCGTCGGCATCGACTATCACATCGAAGTGGCCGGGCATTACTACTCGGTGCCGTTCCGCTTTGCCCGACAGAAGGTCGATGTCCGAATGACGGTAACCACCATCGAGGTGTTTCAGCGTGGTCAGCGGATTGCCAGCCATGCGCGCAGCAGCACGCGCGGCCGGCACACGACCCTCGATGCGCACATGACGCCGGCGCATCAGGCGGTGAATGGCTGGAATGCCCCACGCCTGCTCGATTGGGCAGGCCGCATTGGCGGCCACACCAAAGCCGTCATCGAACATGTCCTGCATCAGCGGCGTCATCCGCAGCAAGGCTATCGCAGTTGCCTGGGCATCCTTGGACTCGCCAAGACCTATGGCGACTCGCGCCTGGAGGCCGCCTGCGAGCGGGCCATCGCCATCAGCGCGCCGAGCTACGGTAGCCTGAAATCCATCCTCAAGCATGGGCTCGACAAACACCGCATGGCTGCACCGGCGCAAACCTCACTTCCTCTGGACCACGCTAATGTGCGCGGCCCGGCGTACTACCACTGACCTGAAAGGACATCACCTTGCTTCACCATCCCACTCTCGACCGCTTGCAGCAGTTGCGTCTGACCGGCATGGCCCGCGCGCTGGCGGCACAAGCTCAGCAGGCAGACATCGGCCAGCTCGGTTTCGAAGAACGCCTGGGCCTGCTGCTCGACAGCGAAGCTGCTGAGCGCGAATCCAGACAGAACGCTGCTCGCCTCAAACGGGCCAAACTCAAGCAATCCGCCGCCCCGGAGGATGTCGACTTCCGTCATCCACGCGGTCTCGACCGGACGCTGTTCACCCGCTTGATGGCCAGTGACTGGGTCAAGGCGCACCAGAATGTGCTCGTGTGCGGCCCGACCGGCGTCGGCAAGACCTTCCTCGCCTGTGCGCTGGCCAACCAGGCCTGTCGACACGGACATAGCGTCCTCTATGTCCGCCTTCCACGTTTGCTGCCGGCACTGGCGCTTGGCCGACACGATGGCAGTTATGCCAAGACCCTGGCCCAGATGGCGAGAACCGAGGTGCTGGTCATTGATGATTGGGGATTGGCACCGCTCACCGATGAGAGTCGCCGCGACCTGCTGGAAATCGTCGATGACCGCCATGGCTGCCGCTCGACCATCATCACCAGCCAGCTGCCCGTGCCGCACTGGCATACCGCCATCGGCGACCCGACCCTGGCCGATGCCATCCTCGACCGCCTGGTCCATCAGGCGCACTACCTCAACCTCGATGGCGAATCCCTGCGCAAGAAAGGCAAACCCGTATGAACCCATCCGCACTCACCGAGTTACCCACCGCCGGCCGCCAGACAGCAGGCTATAGAAGGAGCGCCGCCTGTCGGCCGGCCGTGGATAACTCTACGCCCAAGCCCGACAACTTGACCCCAATGACATCACCCGTGTAAAACCCCAACACCCCGCGTCGCTACGCGCCGACTGTCCAGCTTGCTCTGGAATGCGTGTCCAGCTTCCCGTGGAATCACTGTCCAGCTTGGTCGGAATACGCACCTATCAGCATGTAGGTAGGCAGAAAGCCGCCCTTTGCGAACGCCAGCTCTTGGTCGGGAGCTGATAAGCGCATCGGCTCACGTTAGCGGACATTTGCGATCAGATCCTCGCGACGTCGACGTACCGCTTTGGCCGAGCAGTTCGCATTCAACATTTGCCCTTAACGGCCGCAGCACTCAGTGAGCTGCAGTTGCTCCGCCGCCCAACAGGTGAAGTGCTGTTCTTAAATGCGCTCAGATTGTACTGGCGACAAGTGTTTCTGGAACGTGATCGAAAAACTCAAATCTCCTGACTTCAAGGTTTTTCGCCAAGCTATGTAACAAAAATCCTGGAGATCATTGTGGCACAACCGTTTGCTATCTCAATCTAAGCTGCGAAAGTCTCAACTTAAGCTGCGGACGAGAACTCCCCGAAATTCCCCTTGACTCCATCATGTCGATATAACTAAACTCATCGATATGAAAACCGACTACAGCCAAACCATTCCCCCTCAGTGGGCCGTCATGTCCAGGATTTTCGTTGCCTTGGGCGACGAGCATCGGCAGCGCATCCTGCTGTTGTTCGAGCCGGGTGAGCGGCTCAATGTCGGGCAGATTGCCGAGGTGTCGACGCTGGCGCGGTCGACCGTATCGCATCACCTGAAGGTCCTGCATGAGGCCGGGGTGCTGGCTTCGGAGAAGATCGGCAAGGAGGTGTGGTTCTGGATCGACCGCCCATTGCTGGAAACCACGTTCACCAATGTCCTTGATTACCTTCGGGAGTCCACCTGATGCGTGCCTTGTTGCGTCCTTTCCTGCGGCTGCTGGTCGGCCTGCTGTTCCGCGTCGATGTGCGCTTCCGGCAGTCCGATTTCTCGCAGCGCAAGCTGTTGATCGTCGCCAACCACGAGTCCTTCCTCGATGGCTTGCTGCTTGGCCTCTACCTGCCGCTCGATCCGGTTTTCGTGGTGCATACCGGCGTCGCCAACAATTTCTGGTTCCGTTTGCTGCTGTCGCAGGTCGATTACCTGACGGTCGATCCGACCAGCCCGATGGCGATGAAGAAAGTGATCCGGTTGATCGAATCCGGGCGGCCGGTGGTCATTTTCCCGGAAGGGCGGATCACCCGCACCGGTTCGCTGATGAAGGTCTACGACGGCCCCGCCTTCGTCGCCGCCAAGACCGGCGCGACGGTGATCCCGGTGCGCGTCGATGGCGCGTCGCGCTCTTACTTCTCGCGCCTGTCAGGCAGTTACCCGAAGGTGATGTTTCCGAAGATTCGCCTGACCGTGCTGCCGGAAGCGCATTTCCCGATGCCCGAGGCGCCCACCGCCAAGCAGCGCCGGCGCAAGTCCGGCGAGCAGATGCGCAAGCTGATGCAGGAGATGATCTTCGCTTCGCGCCCGAACCAGACGCTGTACGGCGCGCTGTGCGACGCGGCTCGGGTGTATGGGCGCGGCCGGCGCCTGCTGGAGGATGTGAAGCAGATCGAGTATTCGTACAACGACCTGTTGAAGATGGCGCTGATCCTCGGCCGGCAGATCGAGCGCGTGTCGCGGCCGGGCGAGAAGGTCGGCCTGCTGCTGCCCAACCTGGTGCCGACCATCGGCCTGATCTTCGGCCTCACCGCCCGGAAGCGCGTGCCGGCGATGCTCAACTACACCGCCGGCACCGACGCCATGCAGGCCGCCTGCACCGCCGCCGAGGTGAAGACGGTGGTCACTTCGCGCGCCTTCGTCGAGCAGGCCAAGCTCGGCGACAAGCTGGCCGGGCTGCGGGGCGTCGAATTGCTCTATCTTGAGGACATCCGCGAACGCATCGGCCTCGGCGACAAGCTGTGGCTGATGCTGTGGGCGATCCGTTTCCCGCACGCCTTCGAACTGCATGCCTCGCCGGAGGACGCGGCGGTGGTGTTGTTCACCTCGGGCTCCGAAGGCAAGCCGAAGGGCGTCGTGCTGCCGCACCGGGCGATTCTCGCCAACATCGCGCAGATACGCGCGGTGATCGACTTCTCGGTCGACGACAAGGTGCTTAACGCGCTGCCCATCTTTCACAGCTTCGGGCTCACTGCCGGCGCGCTGCTGCCGGTGCTGACCGGCGCCAACCTCTTCCTCTACCCGTCGCCGCTGCATTACCGGGTGATCCCGGAAGTCGCCTACGACCGTAGCTGTACCGTGCTCTTCGGTACCTCGACCTTCCTCGGCAACTACGCCAAGTTCGCCCATCCCTATGATTTCTACCGCCTGCGCTACGTCGTCGCCGGCGCCGAAAAGCTCTCCGAAGCGGTGCGCAGCCAGTGGTTCGAGAAGTTCGGCGTGCGCATCTTCGAAGGTTACGGCGCCACCGAGACGGCACCGGTGCTGGCGGTCAACACGCCGATGGCCTACCGGACCGGTACCGTCGGCAACCTGCTGCCGGGCATCGAGCACAAGCTGGTGCCGGTGCCGGGCATCGCCAACGGCGGCATCCTGCACGTGCGTGGCCCCAACGTCATGGCCGGCTACCTCAAGGCCGAACAGCCCGGCGTGCTGCAAGCGCCGACTTCGGAAGCCGGCGACGGCTGGTACGAAACCGGCGACGTGGTCGACATCGACGACGAGGGCTTCGTGAGGATCGTCGGCCGGGTCAAGCGCTTCGCCAAGATCGCCGGCGAGATGGTCAGCCTGGAAGTGGTCGAGAAACTCGCCGTCGCCACTGCGCCGGACAAGCCGCACGCGGTGTCGAGCCAGCCCGACGAGAGCAAGGGCGAGGCGCTGGTGCTGTTCACCACCGACCCGGCGCTGAGCCGCGACATGCTGGCCAGCAAGGCGCGCGAACTTGGCCTGCCGGAACTGGCGGTGCCGAGGAAGATCCTGGTGGTCGAGGCGCTGCCGCTGCTCGGCACCGGCAAGATCGATTACGTGACGCTGAAACAGATGGCGGAGGCGGCATGATGAAACAGCTTTGGCGAGGACGGGCCTGCGCGCTGGGTGTTCTGCTGTCGCTCGCCGTCGGCACATTACCGGCGGTGGAGCCGGATAAGCTGCAACGGCTCGGTACATGGATGGCGCATTACTACGAGCATCCCGAGCCGGAGGCGTTGGCCGGCTGGATGCGCGAAATCTCGGCCAGCGGCAGTCTGGAAAAGACGTCGGCACGCTACCCGGTGATGATCTTCGTGTCGGAGTTGGCCCGCCAGAATCCGGACCGGGTCGGTGGTTGGTGCGATGGTTTGGCGGGCCTGCCGACGGCGCACCGGGCAGCTTTCGCGTGGTCGTTCAGGAATGCCGGGGCGCCCGGAAGCGAGCGCTGTCTGAAGGATTTGCCGGCCGATGCCGAGGCCGCGCTGCGCGATCTCAAGGTTTTTTCACCGCTGCAGCGGGCGCCTGTCACACCGGGGGATCTCGACCTGTTGTGGGCGGTTTTCGTGGCCAGCGGTGACGAACGGCCGGTACTCATGATCGTCGATGTCCTGTCCCGGCCGCTGCCCGAGCGCGGTGCGGCGGGTAGCGTCGAGGCTTTGTTGCTGAACGGCGCGGCGAAGTGGTCGCTTGCTTCAAATGCCCGCCAGCACGCACGGGTCAGGCGGATTCTCGAACAACGCCAGGGCGAGGCGAGCGGTTCCTTGCGGCAGGCACTCGATGAACTGCTGGCGAAGCTGGCGGCGGGAGAAACTTCATGAAACGTCGTCACTTTCTTGGCTGGCTGGCCGGGGGCGGTGCTCTGGCCGCCGCTGGTGGCAGCCTGGCCAAACCGGTGGTGGTCAATCCCTGTCGCGCCGCGATTCCCGTCCGGCTGCTCGACAGCCCCTGGCTGCAGCAGGCCTGGGCCGGCATCGATCCGGCCGGGTTGTGGGACTGCCACGTCCATCTCGCCGGGTTGGGCGACGGCGGCAGCGGCATTGAGGTCGGGCCGCAGTTATCGTCGCCTTTGCACCCGCTGCACTACGCGCAGCGCCTGTTCTACATGAACGCCGGTTGCGCCCACGATGCGCCGGGTGCCGTCGATGCCGCCTACACGGCGCGCCTGCTCAACCTGTGCGAGGCGATGCCGGAAGGCTTCAAGGTCATGCTCTTCGCCTTCGAGCGTTTCCACGACGCGGCCGGCCAGGCGCACCCGGAACATTCGGCCTTCTACGTGCCGAACGCCTGGGCGGCGAAGCTGGCGCAGGAATTCCCGGCGCGCTTCGAGTGGGTGGCGTCGCTGCATCCCTACCATGCGACGGCGCTCGACGACCTGCGCCAGGCCATTGCCGGCGGCGCCCGCGCCGTCAAATGGCTGCCGGCGGCGCAGGGCATGGACCCGGCCGACGCGAAGTGCGATGCCTTCTACCGCGTGCTGGCCGAGTCCGGCACGCCGCTGATCATCCATTGCGGCGAGGAGCAGGCGGTGCGGGGCAGCGACACGCAGGCCTACGGCAACCCGCTGCGCCTGCGCCGGGCGCTCGACATTGGCGTCAAGGTCGTGGTTGCCCACTGCGCGACGATGGGCAGCGACCTCGACGACGACGGTAGCGTGCGCCCCAGTTTCGACCTCTTCCTCAAGGCGATGGCCGAGCCGCGCGCCAAGGACTTGCTGTACGGCGACATCTCGGCGATCGCGCTGCGCAATCGCCAGCCGGCGGTGATCCGCACCCTGCTCGAACGCGGCGATCTGCACGAGCGTCTGCTGCACGGTTCCGACTACCCGCTGCCCGGCATCCTGCCGCTGATTTCGGCGGCGACGCTGGCCCGCGCCGGGCTGCTGCCGAAGGCGGCGGTCAGCGATCTCGACGCGCTGCGCGAGCACAATCCGCTACTCTTCGATTTCGTCCTCAAGCGCCTGCTCAACTGGCAGGGACATTCCTTCTCGCCGGCGGTGTTCAATACCCGCCGCATCTTTTCGGGTCAGCAGTCATGAGCGGACAATTCGGGCTTCTCAAGGAAAAACGTTTCGGGCCGCTGTTCGGCACCCAATTCCTCGGCGCCTTCAACGACAACCTGTACAAGAATGCGCTGGTCGTGCTGCTGACTTTTCAGGCGGCGCAGTGGACGAGCATCGCGCCGGAACTGCTGGGCAACCTGGCGGCCGGTATCTTCATCCTGCCTTTCTTCCTCTTTTCGGCAACCGCCGGGCAATTGGCCGACAAGTACGACAAGGCGACGCTGGCGCGCTTTTCCAAGCTGCTGGAAATCCTCATCATGGGTATTGCCGCCGTCGGTTTCGCGCTGCATAGCCTGGCCTGGCTGCTCGCCGCACTGTTCCTGCTCGGCCTGCAATCGACGCAGTTCGGGCCGGTCAAGTACGCAATCCTGCCGCAGCACCTGCACGAAGACGAGCTGGTCGGCGGCAACGCGCTGATCGAGGCCGGTACCTTCGTCTCGATCCTGATCGGCACCCTGGCCGGCGGCCTGCTCGCCGGCAGCGTCGCCCAGCCGATGTGGATCGCCGTCGGCGGGCTGGCGGTTGCCGTGCTCGGTTACCTCTACAGCCGCGGCATCCCGGAGGCGCCGCCACCGGCGCCGGAACTGCGGATCAACTGGAACCCGCTGAGCGAGACCTGGCGCAGCATCAATTTCGCCCGCGGCAACCGCAGCGTCTTCCTCTCCATCCTCGGCGCCTCCTGGTTCTGGCTGTACGGCGCGCTGTTCCTCGCCCAGTTCCCGGCCTACACGAAGAACGTGCTGGGCGGCGGCGAGACCATGGTGACGCTGCTGCTCGCCATCTTCACCGTCGGCATCGGCGTCGGCTCGCTGCTCTGCGAGCGGATGTCCGGCAAGCACGTCGAGATCGGCCTGGTGCCCTTCGGCTCGATCGGCCTGACGCTGTTCGGCATCGACCTCTACTTCGCCTCGCCGGTTGGCCTGGTCGGCACCACGGCGCACGAGCTGACCGCCTTGCTCAGTCTGCCGGCGGTCTGGCGCGTGCTGTTCGACCTCCTGATGCTGGGGATGTTCGGCGGCTTCTTCATCGTCCCGCTCTACGCGCTGGTGCAGTCGCGCAGCGAGCCGGCGCACCGCGCCCGGATCATCGCCGCCAACAACATCCTCAACGCGCTGTTCATGGTCGTCGGCGCGCTCGGCGCGGCGGCGGCGCTCGGCGCCGGGCTGTCGATCCCGGCGCTGTTCGGTATCGCGGCGCTGCTCAACGCGGCGGTGGCGGTGTACATCTACGGGCTGGTGCCGGAGTTCCTGCTCCGCTTCGTCGCCTGGCTGCTGGTCAAGGCGGTGTACCGGCTGCGCCGCGAGGGTGTCGAGCACATTCCGCTGGACGGGCCGGCGCTGCTCGTCGCCAACCATGTCAGTTTCGCCGACGCGGTGATCCTGATGGGGGCGTCGCCGCGGCCGATCCGCTTCGTCATGGATCACCGCATCTTCCGCACGCCGCTGCTCGGTTTCGTCTTCCGTCATTGCGGGGCGATTCCGATTGCTTCGGCCAAGGAAGACCCGGCGCTGATGGAGAAGGCTTTCGCCGAGGTCGCGGCGGCGCTCGCCGACGGCCAGCTGGTCGGCATCTTCCCTGAAGGCAACATCACCGCCGACGGCGAATTGCAGCCTTTCCGGCCGGGCGTTGCCCGCATCCTCGCCGCCAGCCCGGTGCCGGTGGTGCCGATGGCGCTGTCCGGGCTGTGGGGCAGCTTCTTCTCGCGCATCGACGGGGTGGCGATGCAGACGCCGTTCCGCCGGGGGATGTTCTCGGCCATCGGGCTCAAGGTCGGGGCGCCGCTGGACGCCGCGGCGGCGACGCCGGAGCGACTGTTCGAAAGCGTGCTGGCGCTCCGGGGCGAGCGCCGCTGAGCGGTTAGAATAGGCGCTTTTCATGTCGTGGATTTGAAGATGAGCGTTTCTTCGTCGATTCCCGCCGATTCCCTGGCGGGATTGGCCGATGCCGATCTGCAGCGCCAGGCGGCGCGCATGGCGCAGGATGTCTTTGCCGGCGTTTTCCGGCAGGCGGTGAGTGCCGACGAGGCCGACGACACGGCGCGTCTCGCCGATCTCGGCAGCCGCTGCAGCAACTGGTGCCGGGCCGCCGGCAGCGAAGACGGGCGCGCCCTGCGCCTGGCCCTGCTGATCAGCGGCCTCGACCAGTGGGGCCTGGCCTACAGCCAGGCCTTCCAGCTGACGGCGATCCCGGCGCTGACGGCCCTGGTCGGCGCCCTGCGCAGCGCGCTCGACGCCCAGGCCGACGCCCGTTTCCAGCGCTTTTTCGCGCAACTCGACGGCGAGGAAGCGGCGGCGATCGACTTCAAGATCGAACTGCGGCGCGCCATCCACCTCGCCCTGTGGCACGCCATGGCGGCCTGCGAGACCGGCGAACAGGCGGCAAACATCGTCCGCCCGCTGGGCGGCCTGATGCTGGCGCTCGACCAGCGCATGCCGGAACTCGGCTGGCGCCTGCTGGCCGATGCCCTGGCCAGCATCCAGATCCGTCTGCTGCAGGACAATTCCGCGTCCCCGGTGGCGCAGGAGGCGACGCAGACCCTGTTTGCCTCGCTGCGCCAGGCGCTGCCGGCCGAGCGTTTCCAGGCCATCCTGGCGCATTCCGGGCAGGCGGTGATCGCCTGGCAGCGCGCGCAGCGGCCGGTCGTGCATTGAGGGGGCGGCCATGAACTGGCAGGCCTGGCGCGAACGGCTCGACCTCTACGAAAAACTGATGCGGCTGGACAAGCCGATCGGCACCCTGCTGCTGCTCTGGCCGACCTTCTGGGCGCTGTGGCTGTCCGCCGACGGCCGGCCGGACTGGATCGTCGTCTGGGTCTTCGCCCTCGGCACCTTGCTGATGCGTTCCGCCGGCTGCGTCATCAACGATTACGCCGACCGCGATTTCGACAAGCATGTCGAGCGCACCCGCGAGCGGCCGCTGACCGCCGGCCGGGTCAGCACGCGCGAGGCGCTGGCGTTGTTCGCCGCGCTCTGCCTGGCCAGTCTGGCGCTGGTCGTCGCGCTCGACCGGCCGCTGGTGATCTGGCTGTCGCTTCCGGCGCTCTTCCTGGCCGCCAGCTATCCCTTCACCAAGCGCTTCTTCGCCATCCCGCAGGCCTACCTCGGCATCGCCTTCGGTTTCGGCATCCCGATGGGCTACGCCGCGCAACTCGCGACGGTGCCGGCGGAAGCCTGGTGGATGCTGCTCGCCAACATCTTCTGGGCGGTCGCCTACGACACCGAATACGCGATGGTCGATCGCAACGACGACCTGAAAATCGGCATCAAGACCTCGGCGATCACCTTCGGTCGTTTCGACGTTGCCGCCGTCATGGCCTGCTACGCGGCGACCCTGGGCATCCTTGCCGCGATCGGCGCGCAGCGCGGTCTGGCCTGGCCGTATTACTTGGGGCTGGCGCTGGCCGCAGGTATGATGCTCAGGCATTTCTTCTGGATCCGCGGTCGGGAGCGCATGCCCTGTTTCCGGGCTTTTCTCGACAACAACCGGGTGGGGGCCGCGATCTTCGCGGGGCTGGTCGCCAGTTACTGGGTATGAGGTAAGGCATGGCAGTGAGTGAGGGGAATTTTGCCCGGGTCGGGCTGGGCGACATCGTCGTCGGCCAGCCTTTGCGCTGGAATCTCTACAACGAGGCCCGCGAGCAGATTCGCCGTCAGGGCGAGATTTTCGATTCGCTGGAGGCGATCGACGCCCTGGTTTCCCCCGGCGTCTACCGCTTGCTGTCGAGCGCCGAGAAGCAGTCGCGCGATGTCGCCTTCGACACCTCGCGCATCCGCGTCGGCGACGCGATCCAGCTCGAAGTCTCGCCGGAGCAGCCGCGCTACGTCGTCTTCCTGATCGGCTACCAGAAGAACAAGGGGATCATCGTCACCCCGCCGGAAAGCGCCGGCGGCCTGATGATGCTGCGCGACGGCCAGTCCTTCGTCGGCCGCTTCTTTTCCGGGCAGCGCGCCTTCGCCTTCTCGACGACGCTGGTCAGGCAGACCTCGGTGCCGTTCCCGCACATGCACCTGGCTTACCCGCGCGATCTGCGCGTCCAGGAAGTGCGCAAGAGCCCGCGCATCGACGTGCAGATGATCGCCGCCATCGAGTTCGTCGACCGCGAGGCGCCGCAGGCCTCGGGCAAGATCTGCAACCTCAGCGCCACCGGCGCGGCGCTGCGCACCAAGCACCGGCTGGCGCCGATCGGCGAGAAGGTCCGCCTCAAGTTCAAGCTCGCCATCCAGGGGCTGGAAACCTATCTCTCGGTGCTTTGCGAAATCCGCTCGCTCGCCGACAACCGCGACGATCCGGCGATGCCGGTGCTGTGGGGACTGAGTTTCGTCGAAACCGACAGCCACGCCCATTTCGCGCTGTCGGCCTATGTTTACGGGATGCTGCTCGGCGAAGTCTGAGCCCCCGAGATTGGATCAGGGTTTGAAATACCATGACTTGCGCGACTTCCTGTCGCAACTGGAAAAGACCGGCGAAATGAAGCGCATCGCCGTGCCGGTCGACACCCATCTGGAAATGACCGAGATCGGCGACCGCGTGCTGCGCGCCAGCGGCCCGGCGCTGCTCTTCGAGCAGGCGACGACCGGCGGACGCAAGCACGAGATGCCAGTGCTCACTAACCTGTTCGGCACGCCGCGCCGGGTGGCGCTGGGCATGGGCGAGGAGTCGGTGCAGGCGCTGCGCGAGGTCGGCAAGCTGCTCGCCTACCTGAAGGAACCGGAACCGCCGAAAGGCCTGAAGGACGCCTGGGACAAACTGCCGGTGCTGAAGCAGGTGCTCAACATGGCGCCCAGGAAGATCAGCAACGCGCCCTGCCAGGAAGTCGTCTGGGAGGGCAAGGACGTCGATCTGTCGCGCCTGCCGATTCAGCATTGCTGGCCAGGCGACGTCGCGCCGCTGATCACCTGGGGCCTGGTCGTCACCAAGGGACCGCACAAGAGCCGGCAGAACCTCGGCATCTATCGCCAGCAGGTGCTCGGGCCGAACAAGGTGATCATGCGCTGGCTGGCGCATCGCGGCGGCGCGCTCGACTTCCGCGACCATCAGCAGGCCAACCCGGGCCAGCCTTTCCCGCTGGCGGTGGTGTTGGGCTGCGATCCGGCGACCATCCTCGGCGCGGTGACGCCGGTGCCGGACAGCCTTTCCGAATACCAGTTCGCCGGCCTGCTGCGCGGTGGCAAGACCGAGCTGACGCAATGCCTGGGCTCCGGCCTGCAAGTGCCCGCTTCCGCCGAGATCGTGCTGGAAGGCCATATCCATCCCGGCGAGAAGGCGCTCGAAGGGCCCTACGGCGACCATACCGGCTACTACAACGAGCAGGCGGAATTCCCGGTGTTCACCATCGACCGCATCACCATGCGGAAAAAGCCGATCTACCACAGCACCTACACCGGCAAGCCGCCCGACGAACCGGCGGTGCTGGGCGTCGCGCTCAACGAGGTGTTCGTGCCGCTGCTGCAGAAGCAGTATCCGGAGATCGTCGATTTCTACCTGCCGCCGGAAGGCTGTTCCTACCGGATGGCCATCGTCAGCATCAGGAAGGCCTACCCCGGCCACGCCAAGCGCATCATGTTCGGCATCTGGAGCTTCCTGCGCCAGTTCATGTACACCAAGACCATCGTCGTGGTGGACGACGACATCGACATCCGCGACTGGAAGGAAGTGATCTGGGCGATGACCACGCGCTTCGATGCGGTGCGCGACACGACCCTGGTCGACAACACGCCGATCGACTACCTCGACTTCGCTTCGCCGGTCGCCGGCCTCGGTTCGAAGATGGGGATCGACGCGACCAACAAGTGGCCGGGCGAAACCCAGCGCGAATGGGGGCGGCCGATTGTCATGGACACCGACGTCAAGCAACGCATCGACAACCTCTGGGGGAGCCTCGGCCTATGAGCCTGCGCGTCATCGATCTCGACCTCAACGACGCCGCCCACGCGGCGGCACTCATCGACCTGCTCGACCACTATGCACAGGACCCGATGGGCGGCGGCAACGGCCTCAAGCCGGCAGTGAAGGCAACGCTGGTCGACGGCCTCAAGGGCGTGCCGCATTTCCACGGCGGTCTGGCGCTGGCCGGCGACGAAGCGGTCGGCCTGATCAACTGCTTCGCCGGTTTTTCGACCTTCGCCGCCAAGCCGCTGTTCAACATTCACGATATCGTCGTCCGCCGCGAGCGCCGCCGCCAGGGCATCGGCCAGGCGCTGCTGGCCTGGGCCGAGGCCAAGGCGCGCGCGCTCGGCTGCTGCAAGCTGACGCTGGAAGTGCTGTCGAACAATCACAAGGCGATGGCGTCCTACCAGCTCGCCGGTTTCGCGCCCTACGTGCTCGATCCGGCGGCCGGCCAGGCGCTGTTCCTGCAGAAGATGCTTGCCGAGGAGAAGCCATGAACCCACCGATCGAATCCGGCCCCGGCGGTGTCCGTCCGTCGCTGGTCAATGTCACCCACCTGATCTACGGCCTGCACGCGATCGCCGTACTGATCGGCGTCACCTCGTCGGCGACCATCGTCGGCGGTTTCGTCTTCGGGCTGCCGTCCTTGCTCGGCGTCTTCCTCAATTACTGGATGCGCAGCGAAGTCCGCGGCACCTGGCTGGAGAGCCATTTCCGCTGGCAGATCCGGACCTTCTGGTTCACCGTGCTGTGGCTCGGCGTCTACGGCCTGTTCGTGATCACCATCATCGGCATCCCGATCGCCTTCGTATTGATCCTCGGTCTCGGTTTCTGGGTCGCCTACCGCGTCATCCGCGGCTGGCTGGCGCTCAACGCCGGCGAGACGATCAACGCCTGATTCCGGCGCGCGCTCAGCGCTGCCGCCGCCAATCCGCCAGCATCGCCAGCGACTGCCCGTAGCTGTGGCTGAGTTGGGCGTCGTCGTAGCGATGTGCGCTGCCCACCGGGCAGGCCAGGCGCGACAGGCAACTGCGGGCGCAGGGCGAGCCGGGGCGCAGGCGTTCGTCGCTGCAGGCGGTGAGCTGGAAGGGCTCGCCGGCGGCGCCGGCCGGGCAGGCGGCCAGGCAGGGGAGAGTGGCGCAGTCGAGGCAGGGATTGGCGCCACCGGTACTGCCGCCGGGCAGGAAATCGCTGTCGGTGACGATGGCGGCGCGGTAGGCGTGCCAGCTGCCCCAGACGGCATCGACGCCGACCATGAAGGGCGAGGCGTGATGCCAGCCGGCCAGCCTGCCGAGCGCCTGCAGGCCGATCGCGGCGCTGCCGGGATAGACGATTCGGTAGCGGCAAGCCGGGCAATGCCCGGCAAAGAAGCGATCGACCGTCGCCACAGTGTAGTCGTCGATCGGGTTGGGGCCGCCGATGCCGGCCGCCTGCACGCATTCCCAGAGGTGGCGGCCGGCGTGGCCGAGCAGGATCAGTTGCCGTTCGCCGGGGGCGAGCGCCAGCGGGGCGAGCAGTTCGTCGGGCAGGGCGGCGAGGTCGAAGACGTAGTGCCGGTTGAGGCCGGCGGCGTCGAGGAAGGCCGCCGGCAGCGCGGGGCGGCTCATTGCCGGGCGGCGACCCAGTCGAGCAGGGCGTCGATCGCGGCGCCGCCTTCCTGGGCCTGCGCGTCGTTGATCAGGAAAGTCAGCGCGTAGCGCCGGCCGGCGGCATCGAGCGCGTAGCCGGCGGCGCTGCGCACGCCGTCGAGAGTGCCGGTCTTGATGTGGGCACGGCCAGCCACCGGGCTGCCGTTGAGGCGCTTCTTCATCGTCCCGTCGACGCCGGCCAGCGGCAGGCTGGCGATGAACTCGGGCATCAGCGGACTGCGCCAGGCGTCGAGCAGCAACTGGTTGAGCTGGCTGGCGCTGATCCGTTCCAGGCGCGACAGGCCGGAGCCATTGTCGAGCACCAGACCGGGGAAGTCGAGGCCGCGCGTGCCCAGCCAGGCGGCGACGCGCCGCCGCGCCTGTTCGGCACTGGCCGGCGTGCCGTCGTTGCCGAGGCTGAGGAAGACCTGGCGGGCCATCACGTTGTTGCTGAACTTGTTGATGTCGCGGACGAGATCGGCGAGCGGCGCCGATTCCTGGCGGGCGAGCGGGATCGCCCCGGCCGGCGTGCGGCCATTGCGGACGCGGCCGTCGAGGCGGCCGCCGAGTTCCCGCCACAGTGCGCGCAACAGGCCATCGGCGTGGGCGTCGGCGGAGAGCGGGGCGAGGTTGAGGCTGCGTTCGCCGCAGCGGTTGGCGTAGCTGCCGCGCACTTCGAGGCGGCGCCCGCTGCTTTCCGGCTTGACGCTGAGCTGGATGCGGTCGCGCCAGTCGCCGGGGCAGGGGCCGTTGCTGGTGCGCAGGCCGTTGTCGACGACCAGGTCGGCGCTCGGTGATTCGAGCAGGATGCGCGGCCGGGCGACGTCGGGTTGCAAGGTGAAGCGCAGCGCCTGGAAGTCGAGCAGCAGCGCGTCAGGGCCGACGTTGTAGGCGCGTTGCGGCTTGTTGTCGAAGGCGGCGGGGTCAAAATCGACCGGCGCGAAGGCGCTGCGGTCGAGGACGATGTCGCCGGCGATGCGGTTGATGCCGCGCACGCGCAACTGGCGCAGCAGGAACCAGAGCTGGTCGCTGCTCAGCTTGGGGTCGCCGCTGCCGCGCAGGTAGAGATTGCCGGCAAGGACGCCGGCCGTGGGTTCGCGTTCGACCAGGGCGTCGGTCTGCCAGACGTGGGCCGGGCCGAGCAGATCGAGCGCGGCGTAGGTGGTGAGCAGCTTCATCACCGACGCCGGGTTCATCGGCGCGTCGGCGTTGTGGGCGAGTAGCGGGGCGGCGGCGTCGAGCGGCTGGACGACGACGGCGACACCGCTGTCGCGGATGCCGGCCGCCTGCAGTGCCTGGGCGACGCCCGGCGGTAGCTGGGCGCTGGCGGCGGGGGCAAGCAGTAGCAGGGTGAGGGCAAACAGCGTTTGCAGGATGCGTGGCATCGCTATTCCGGAAAGAAAATCGGGGTCCGTCGGGCCCCCGATTTTACGCCGGCGGTGAGGATTCAGCGGCGCTGAAATTCGAAATCGCCGATCAGTTTGGCCAGGGTCTGCGAGGTCTGCATCAGTTCGCTGGCCGCCTGGCTGGCCTGGCGGGCGGCGCTGGTGTTCTGCTCGATCAGGTCGGTGATCTGCTGCATGCTGATCGCCACCTCCTCGCTGGCCACCCCCTGCTGGCGGGCGGCGTCGGAAATCTGCCCGGCCATCTGCGAGACCTGGCTCGACGACAGGGTGATGCCTTCCAGGCCGGCGACGCTGTCGCGCAGCTTGCCGATACCGGTTTCCACTTCCTGCGATGCGATATCCATGCTGGTGACGGCCTGCGCCGTCACCGACTGGATCTCGCCGACCGTCTTGTTGATGTCGGCGGTCGAACTGGTCGTGCGCTCGGCGAGCTTGCGCACCTCGTCGGCGACGACCGCGAAACCGCGGCCCTGTTCGCCAGCGCGGGCGGCTTCGATCGCCGCGTTGAGGGCGAGCAGGTTGGTCTGGTTGGCAATTTCGGCAATGACCCCGGTGATGTCGCCGATCTTGGCGATCGACTGGTTGAGCTGGTCGATGATCCGGTTGGAGGCGGCGACTGCATCGACCACCCGCGACGTGGCGGCCATGCTCTGGCTGATGTTGGCGTTGCTCTCGTTGACCCGCTGTTGCGACTGGCTGGCGGCGCTGGCGGTTTCCTGGGCGTTGGCCGCCACTTCCTGGACCGACTGGCTGAACTCCTCAGTCGCCGCCGCGACGCCCTCGACGCTCGCCTGTTGCTGCTCCGATTGCAGCGACACCTGGCGCATCTGGTTTTCCAGCAGGCGGCAGCGGGTGTCGATGGCGCGCGAGGCGCTGTTGATCTCGTCAAGCATCGCCTTCAGCGTGTTCTGCATGATGCCGAGGTTGCACAAGAGCAGGCCGGGCTCGTCGCGACCGTCGATATCGATCTCGTCGGTCAGCTTGCCTTCGGCGATCCGGTCGAACAGGTGGATCGCCTTGCGGATCGGGCCGACCACACCGCGCACCAGCAGCGAGCCGCCGATCAGCGTCAGCAGGATGGCGCCGAGCAGCAGGCCGATGCTGAAGTTGCGCACCCAGTAGTAGTGGCTCAATGCGGCTTCGTAACGAGCGTTGGCGGCACCCGATATTTCCTCGATCAGGGCATTGCCTTCCCGTTGCATCTCGGCGTAGAGCGGGTTCACGCTGCGCAACAGGGTGATGTTGGTGTCCATGAACAAGCCCTGCTTGAGATGGTCGCGGGCGAGATTGATGCCCTCCTTGGAGTAGCGTTCGCGCACTTCGCCGAATTTCTGCAGCAGCGCCGTTTCCTTGTCGCTGAGTTTGATGGCCTGCAGTTGTTCGAGCAGGCTGTTGATCTCCTGGCGGTTCTTCAGGGTCGCCTCGATGTGCAGGTCGAGCGGATGGTCGTGCAGCTTGGCGAACTGGCTGCCCGGGTCGTGCTGCAGCGCCAACATGATCTGCGAGCGGTTGTCCGAAAGCAGGAACATCATTCGGTTGACCAGGTTCGAAGGTACCAGGTTGTTGCGGTACATCGCGTTCAGTTCTTCGTCGGTGCTTTTCAGGTTGGCGAGCCCGACGAGGCCGATCGTCGCCATCAGCACGATCAGTGCCCCCATCGCCAGCCAGATGCGGGCGCGCAGGCTCAACGTCCGGCGGCCGGTGGCGGGCAGCGAACCTTGCTGGCCGGCAGCCCGGTAGGCGGCCTCGGCGGCGGCTCGTTTGTCGGCCGGGGCCGGTGAGCGGATCGACAGGTAGCCGCTCGGCTGGCCATCCTTCTTGATCGGCACGACGAAGGCTTCGACCCAGTAATGATCGCCGTTCTTGCAGCGGTTCTTGACCAGGCCGCGCCAAGGCAAGCCGGCCTTGACCGTCTTCCACAGGTCGGCGAAGGCGGCTTCCGGCATGTCCGGGTGGCGGACGATGTTGTGATTCTGGCCGATCAGTTCCTCGCGGCTGAAGCCGCTGACTTCGACAAAGGTGTCGTTGACGAAGGTGATACTGCCTTTGAGGTCGGTGCGGGAGACGATGAAGGTATCGCTCGCCAGGCGCACCTCGTTCTGCGTGACAGGCTGGTTGTTTTTCATGTTCGCTCCAGGGGGCAAGCGTTGCTGGCCGGACTTCTCCGCCGCATTTCCTCATCCGCTGCGGTTGCCGTTTGGGGGCGAATATATAACTTTAGTTCTAGTTCGTGTGGGGCTTTGCTTTCCCGAAACACTGTGCAAAAAAAACCCGGCGGACGCCGGGTTGGTTTGTTTTATTTGCCTGCGTCCTGCTCGTAGATCACGTCGGCCCGTCGGTTCTCCGCCCAGGCTTCCTCGTTGCGTCCGAGCAGCTTCGGCTTGCGCTTGCCCCAGGTCTTGACCGTGACCTGGGTGCTGCCGGCGCCGTGGCCGAGCAGCGTGGCGCGCACGCTTTGCGCCCGCTTCAGGCCGAGGCGTTCGTTGTAGCCGCTGCTGCCGCGCTCGTCGGCGTGGCCTTCGATGCGTACCCGGGTTTGCGGATGGCTCGCCAGGTAGCGGGCGTGTGCCTGCAGGATGGGATCGTAGTCGGCCTTGATCGCTGCCTGATCGAGGTCGAAATAGACGCTGCGTTGCGTGCGCAGGCCTTCCTCGTCCATGCGCATCGGCTTTTCGCCGGTTTCCGCGGCGGCCACCACCGGCGTTGCCGGTTGCAGTTCGGACGGCACTTCCTGGCCGAGCAGCCCGGGGTGCACCTTGAGCGCTCCGCTCTGGGCGATCTGCCGGGAGCGTGACGGATCGTTGCCGGTGGCGCAGGCGCTGAGTAGGGAGGCAAGCAACAGGATGAGGGGAATCGGGCGCATGATGGTCGGGCAACTAAGCAATCGCAGGATGATAGCCGCTCTCGGCCCGCTCTACCAGTTTCCCTTGCGCCCGGGAAGGTGGGGTTTCGGGGCGGTGTATAATCGCGCACCAAATTTCGTTACGCCAGTTTCCCGTGATCTTTACCTTAGGCATCAACCACCACTCGGCACCGCTCGCCATCCGCGAACGCGTGGCTTTTGGCGCCGACAAGCTGCAGCATGCGCTGGCCGAACTGGCGCAGGCCAAGGCGGTGAAGGAGGTGGCGATCCTGTCGACCTGCAACCGGACCGAGATCTACTGTGCCGCGGAATCGGCGCAGCAGGTGATCGACTGGCTGACGTCCTACCACCAGGTGGCGTACGAGGAACTGGCGCCCTATCTCTACGTGCATGACCAGCCGGCTGCCGTGCGTCATGCCTTCCGGGTTGCCTGCGGACTTGATTCGATGGTCATCGGCGAGCCGCAGATTCTTGGTCAGGTCAAGGACGCGGTGCGCGCCGCGGAAGATGTCGGCACTCTCGGCAGCCAGTTGCACAAGCTGTTTCAGCGCGCCTTCTCGGTGGCCAAGGAAGTGCGCAGCACCACCGCGATCGGCGCCAACATCGTGTCGATGGCGGCGGCTGGGGTCCATCTCGCCGAGCGCATCTTCGATTCGGTGGCCGGTCAGCGCATCCTGTTCATCGGCGCCGGCGAGATGATCGAATTGTGCGCCGCCCACTTCTGTGCCGAAAAGCCGCGTCAGGTGACGGTTGCCAACCGCACCGTCGAACGTGGCCGGGAGCTGGCCGAACGCTACGCCGGTCGCGCCATCCGCCTCGACGAGCTGGCCGATGCCTTGCCGCAGCACGACATCGTCGTTTCCTGTACCGCCAGTCCGCTGCCCATCATCGGCCTGGGGATGGCCGAACGGGCGGTCAAACTGCGCCGCCACCGGCCGATCTTCATCGTCGACCTGGCGGTGCCGCGCGACGTCGAGGAGGAAGTCGGCGAACTCGACGACGTCTTTTTGTACACCGTCGACGACCTGGCGCAGATTGTCGAGAGCGGCATGGAGTCGCGCCAGGCGGCGGTGGTCGAGGCCGAGGGAATCATTGCCCAGCGGGTGCAGGAATTCATCGGCTGGCTGGAGGCGCGCGACACGGTGCCGGTGATCCGCGCCCTGCGCGATTCGGCCGAGCGCATGCGGCGCCACGAAGTCGAGCATGCGCTGAAGTTGCTGGCGCGTGGCGAGGCGCCGGAGAAGGTGGTCGAACAACTGGCGCAGCGTCTGAGCAACAAGTTCCTGCACGCGCCGACCAGCGCCCTCGGCGCGGCCGAAGGCGAGGACAGGCAACGCCTGCAGCAGACGGTAGCGCGTCTGTTCCACCTGCACGGCGACTGAGCGCCAGGGGGGCTTCAGTCGCTGCCGCTCGTCGGGCGGTTGAGGACGATGCGGTTGCGGCCGCTGCGCTTGGCGTCAAGCAGCGCGTCGTCGGCGGCTTCGATCAGGGTCGAGGTGGTCAGGTAATCGGGTAGCGCGGCGACGCCGCAACTGAAGGTGACGCGCAAGGTGCCCTGGGCGTGGGCGTGCGGTAGCTGGCCGAAATCGAGACGGATTTGGTCGATCAGGCGGACCGCGTGCTCCGGGTCGATGTCGGGCAGCGCAATCAGGAATTCCTCGCCGCCGTAGCGGCCGACCAGGTCGGTGTTGCGCAGGCGGCCACGGAGCAGCCAGGCCAGGCTGCGGATCACCTGGTCGCCGACCGGGTGGCCGTAGGTGTCGTTGATCACCTTGAAGCGGTCGATGTCGATCATCGCCACCACCAACTGGCCGCCGGCCTGCGCAGCATTGAGCATGCGCTCGACCTGGAGCTTGGAGGTCGAGTGGTTGAACAGCCCGGTCAGGCTGTCGTGCTGGCCGGAATAGAGCATTTCCCGGTAGCGCTCGATCTTGGTCTTGACCACCGAGGCGAGGATGATCGGGTTGACCGGCTTGGTCAGGAACTGGTCGCCGCCCAGGCGCAGGGCTTCGACCTGCTGCACGATGTCGTTCTCGCTCGACAGGTAGATCACCGGCAGCGACTGGTATTCGGGAATCTGGCGCAGCGCGCTGGTGACTTCGACGCCAGTGCAGAAGGGCATGTACATGTCCATCAGGATGGCGTCGGGGCGGTATTCGCTGGCCACTTCGAGGAGCAGGCGCGGGTCGTTGATCGCCTTGCTGTCGATGCCGTGCTGCGTCAGCGAGCGCCGGATGTGGGCGACGGCGGTGGCCGAGTCCTCGACGATCAGTACGCGGTACATCTCCTGCTCGTGCATGTCCACCAGATCGAGGATACGCGACAGGACGTCGCTGACCTTGTTGCCGACCGGCACGCAGGCGTCGGCGCCGGCGCGCTGCAGCAGGACGATGCTTTGCAGGTTGGAGGGCACCGACAGGCAGTAGAAATAACTGGTCGGGAAGCGCGTGCGCAGGGCGATGATCGCGGTGATCGCCGCCGGCGGATAGGCCCGGCCTTCGACGTCGGGGATGAAGATGATGGCGAGCGGCGGCTCGTCGTCGGTGGGTTGTTCTTCCCAGCGGATGCTTTCCGGCTTGAAGCCGAAGAAACCGAGCTGTTCCGACAGCGAGGTGGACCAGGGGTGGCCGGCGCGGCTGACGAGAACCACGCGGCGCGGCTTGTTCCAGGTCTCCGCGGCTTTCCCCTCGCTGTTGTCGAGGACGCGCCGGGCCTGGATGGCCGGTGTTTCGTGGCGCCGCAGTTCACTCAGGATGACGCTCAGCTTGCGCTCGATGGCGACCGCCTGGTCGAGCGAGATCGGGTGGGTGTCGCGTTCGCCGTAGAAGGACAGCGCGGTGTTTTCCAGTTCCTGGCAGGCGCGGACCAGCCCCGGCAACTGCAGGCGATGCAGTTGTTCGGTGAGGCCGTTCAGCGATAGGGTGAATTCGACGAAGATGTCGAACACGCCCTGTTCGCGGTAACTGGCCCAGCCTCGCTCAAGAGTGGCGGCGAGGGCGAGCACGGAATTTGGAAAATTTGACATCGCGCATTCAGAACAATCGAACAATTATGCTGACGGAACCCGATCCTGGCAATCTCGGTGTATTACCGGGGGGGAACTCGGGTACCATAACGGCCCCATTCTCCTAGTCCCGCCGCCCGGATCGATGAAAGCTAGCATTCGTCAAAAACTGGATCTGCTGGTCGATCGCCTCGACGAAATCGATCGTCTGCTGTCTTCGCCCGACGCGGCTGGCGACATGGCCCAGTTTACCCGTCTCTCGCGCGAGCGGGCAGAAGTCGAACCGGTGACCATTCGCTACAACGCCTTTTGTCAGGCGGAAAACGATCTGGCGGAAGCGGAGGCGATGCGCGGCGATCCCGATCTGCGCGAGTTCGCCGAAGAGGAAGTTGCCGCCGCCAAGGCGCGCCTGCCGGCACTCGAAATCGAACTGCAGAAACTGCTGCTGCCCAAGGATCCCAACGACGACAAGAGCGTCATCCTGGAAATCCGCGCCGGCACCGGCGGCGACGAGTCGGCGCTGTTCGCCGGCGATCTCTTCCGCATGTATTCGCGCTACGCCGAGCGCCAGCGCTGGCAGGTCGAAGTCTTGTCGGCCAGCGAGTCCGATCTCGGTGGCTACAAGGAAGTGATCTGCCGCATCGCCGGTTACGGCGCTTATTCCCGGCTCAAGTTCGAATCCGGCGGTCACCGCGTGCAGCGCGTGCCGGAAACCGAGACCCAGGGGCGCATCCACACCTCGGCCTGCACCGTCGCCGTGATGCCGGAAGCCGACGAGGTCGAGGACGTCAACCTCAACCCGGCTGACCTGCGCATCGACACCTTCCGCGCGTCCGGCGCCGGCGGCCAGCACATCAACAAGACCGATTCGGCGGTGCGCATCACCCACCTGCCGACCGGCATCGTCGCCGAATGCCAGGACGGCCGTTCGCAGCACGCCAACAAGGCGTCGGCAATGAAGGTGCTGGCGGCGCGCATCAAGGACATCCAGGTGCGCGCGCAGCAAAGCCACATCGCCAGCACGCGCAAGAATCTGATCGGTTCCGGCGACCGCTCCGAGCGCATCCGCACCTACAACTTCCCGCAGGGACGGGTCACCGACCACCGCATCAACCTGACGCTGTACAAGATCGCCGCGATCATGGAAGGCGACATGGACGAAGTGCTCGACGCGCTGGCCGCCGAACACCAGGCCGACCTGCTCGCCGAACTGGCCGAGCAGCAATGACGCTGGGCGAAGCGCTGGTCGCGGCGCGGCAGAAGATCGACCGGCTCGACGCCCGCCTGCTCCTCGAACGCGCCAGCGGCTGTGCGCATGCCGACCTCCTGGCGCGGCCGGAAACGCCGCTGCCCGCGCCAGCCGCCGCGCAGTTCCTGGATTGGGTCGACCGCCGCGCCGCCGGCGAACCGCTGGCCTACATCGTTGGCGAGGCGGAGTTTCGCGGTCGCCTGTTCCAGGTCTCGCCGGCAGTACTGGTGCCGCGGCCGGAAACCGAGGTCCTGATCGAGCTGGCGCTGGCCCGCTTGGCCGGCCGGCCGCGGGTACTCGACCTGGGGACCGGTTCCGGCATCGTCGCCGTCTCGCTGGCGCTCGAATTTCCCGCGGCCGACGTCGTCGCCGTCGATCTCTCGCCGGCCGCGCTCGCCGTTGCCCGCAACAATGCCGGCCGTCTCGGCGCCGCCGTGCGCTGTGTCGACAGCGACTGGTACGCGGCGCTGAGCGGCGAGCGTTTCGACCTGATCGTCGCCAACCCGCCCTACATTGCCGCCGACGACCCGCACCTGAGCGGCGATGGCCTGCCCTGCGAGCCGCAGATGGCGCTCACCGACGGCGGCGACGGGCTGAACTGCATCCGCGCCATCGTTGCCGGCGCCGCGGCGCATCTGACGGCCGGCGGCTGGCTGCTGTTCGAGCATGGTTACGACCAGGGCGCGGCGAGCCGGAACTTATTGGCCGCCGCCGGGTTCCAAGACGCATTCACGCAACCCGACCTGGCCGGCAACGACCGTGTTTCCGGCGGGCACCTGTAATGCAACTGGAGTCCCCATGTCCGACGTACAACAACGCATCCACGCAACCGTCACCGGCAACCCGGTCGTCCTCTACATGAAGGGCGACGCCCGCTTCCCGCAGTGCGGCTTTTCCGCTGCCGCGGTGCAGATCCTGAAGGCCTGCGGCGTGAACGACTTCGTCACGGTCAACGTGCTGGCCGACGAGGAAATCCGCCAGGGGGTCAAGGACTACGCTAACTGGCCGACCATCCCGCAGCTCTACATCAAGGGCGAGTTCGTCGGCGGCTGCGACATCATGAAGGAAATGTACGCGGCCGGCGAATTGCAGCAGATGCTGGCCGACGTCGTCAGCGCCTGAGCGGCATGGCAGCATGAATAAGCCCCGGCAATTGCCCGGGGCTTTTTAACGGGCGCCGTTCAGGCGGCCTTCTCGGCAGTGAATTCCTCGTAGGCGCGTAACGCCTCGGCGGCCGTCATGTAGCCCGGGCCGCCGCCCATGTAGATGCTCACCGCCAGCGTTTCCAGGAACTGCTCGCGGGTCACGCCGAGACGGATCAGTGCCTTGACGTGGAAGCCGATGCAGCCGTCGCAATGCTGGGCGATGCCGATCGCCAGCGCGATCAATTCCTTCTGCAGTTCGCTCAGCGCACCGGCCTTCATCGCGCCGTTGTGCATCGCCGAGAAACCCTGGGTGGCTTCCGGTAGTTCCTTGCGCAGGGTGCCGAGGGCCTTGGTCAGGTCGGTGGTGACGGCGCGGTAGGATTTGCTGCTCATGCGTTCTCCCGATAGGTTAAATTAGAGAACGCTAATTTTAACCGGAAAGCGTGTCAGCCACGCTTTCCGGTGCCGTGTGCCAGGCTCAGAGGCGGTGGCGGGCGCGGGCGATGGCGGCTTTCACCTGCTCCGGTGCCGTGCCGCCGATGTGCTTGCGGCTGGCCAGCGAACCCTCGACGGTGAGCACGGTATAGACATCGTCGTCGATCAGCGGCGAGAACTGGCGGAACTCCTCCAGCGTCAGGCCGGGCAGATCGACACCCTTGAACTCCGCAGCCTTCACCGCGTGACCGACCGCTTCATGGGCGTCGCGGAAGGGCAGGCCCTTCTTGACCAGGTAGTCGGCGAGGTCGGTGGCGGTGGCGAAGCCCTGGGTCAGCGCGGCCTGCATGTTGTCGGCGCGCACCGTGATGCCGCCGGCCATGTCGGCGAAGATGCGTAGCGTGTCGGTGACCGTGTCGACGGCGTCGAACAGCGGTTCCTTGTCTTCCTGGTTGTCCTTGTTGTAAGCCAGCGGCTGCGACTTCATCAGGGTCAGCAGGCTGATTAGCTGGCCGTAGACACGGCCGGTCTTGCCGCGCGCCAGTTCCGGCACGTCCGGGTTCTTCTTCTGCGGCATGATCGACGAGCCGGTGCAGAAGCGGTCGGCAATCTGGATGAAGCCGACGCGCGGGCTCATCCACATCACCAGTTCTTCCGACAGGCGGCTGATGTGCATCATCAAGAGGGCACAGGCGGCGGTGAATTCGATCGCGAAGTCGCGGTCCGACACGGCGTCCAGCGAGTTCTCGCAGACGCCTTCGAAACCGAGTTGGTCGGCGACGAACTCGCGGTCGATCGGGTAGGTCGTGCCGGCCAGCGCGGCAGCGCCCAGCGGCAGGCGGTTGACGCGCTTCCTGGCGTCGGCGAAACGCTCGGCGTCTCGGCCGAACATCTCGAAATAGGCCAGGACATGGTGGCCGAAGGTCACTGGTTGCGCCACCTGCAGATGGGTGAAGCCGGGCATCGGCGTTGCCGCTTCCTTCTCGGCGAGGTCGATCAGCGCGCTGCGGAAGGCCTTCAGCAGAACCTGGATGTCGTCGATCGCGTCGCGCAGGTAGAGGCGGATGTCGGTCGCCACCTGGTCGTTGCGCGAGCGGCCGGTGTGCAGGCGCTTGCCGGCGTCGCCGACGAGCGCGGTGAGGCGCTTCTCGATGTTGAGGTGCACGTCTTCCAGGTCGATCGACCATGCCAGCTGACCGGACTCGATTTCCTCAGCGACTTGCGCCATGCCGCGCTCGATGTCGGCCAGGTCCTGGGCGCTGATGATGCCTTGCCGGGCGAGCATCCGGGCGTGCGCGAGCGAGCCCCGGATGTCCTGGCGCCACATGCGCTGGTCGAAATCGACCGAGGCCGTGTAGCGTTTGACGAGATCGGAGACCGGCTCGGAGAAGCGGCCGGCCCAGGTGTATTGGTTGGCGTTGGAAGTCATGACTTGGGTCTACAATGGGGCGCGAAACGAGATGAGGAATTCGGTTGAATCCGCAAGAAGAATGACAAGTATACGGCACTTTCCGGCGACCCAGCCGCTGCCCGACTGGCGCAACTTCGGCGTCATGCTGCGCGTCCTGCTCGGCATCAACCTGCTCGCCGCCGTCGCCGCGCTGATCCAGTCGCCGGACCTGGCGAGCTGGGGTGAGCGCTTCGTCGCCATGGCCTCGGTGGTCGAACCGTTGCTGCTGATCGGTCTCGCCGTCCTGTCGCTGTGCCGCGACCTGCTCTGGCGCCTGCGCCTGCGCGTCGGCCAGGCCTGCGTGCTGGCATTGGCCGGTGGCCTGGCGGCGGTGCTCTTCGCCTATGGACATTCACTGCACCTGGTCGAGGCCGAGGCGGTCACTCGCGGCAGCCTGCTCGCCATGACGGCAACCGGGATGCTGCTGCTCTATTTCGAACTGCGCTCGCGGGCGCTGTCGCCGGCCCAGGCCGAGGCGCGGCTGGCAGCGTTGAACGCGCGGATCCGGCCGCATTTCCTGTTCAATTCGCTGAACGCCGTCCTCTCGCTGATCCGGGCCCGCCCCAAGGAAGCCGAGGCGGCGCTGGAAGCGCTCTCCGACCTGTTCCGCGCGGCGATGCGCGATCCGTCGGAGCGGGTCAGCCTGGCCGACGAGATTGCCCTCGGCCGGCAGTACCTTGAACTTGAGCAACTGCGCTTGGGCGAGCGCCTGGCAGTCGATTGGCAGCTCGGCGAGCTGGCGCTCGATTTGCCGATCCCGCCGCTGATGCTGCAGCCGCTGCTGGAGAACGCGGTGCGCCACGGCATCGAGCCGCTGCCCGAAGGCGGCACCGTGGTCGTCGGCCTGGAGCGGCGCGGCGACGAGCTGCTGGTGCGCATCGCCAACCCGACCGCCGGTCGGTCGGCTGCCGCCGCCGGTAACCAGATGGCATTGCTCAACATCCGCGAACGCCTGGCGCTGTATTACGATCTCGAGGCTCGGCTGGAGACCGAGATTGACGATCACCACTACGAAGTCCGCATCGTGCTGCCATGCCAACGCAAACCCCGCTGAAAATCCTCCTGGTCGACGACGAGCCGCTGGCGCGCGAGCGTTTGCGCACCCTGCTCGGCGACATCGCCGGACAGTGCCCGGGTGAGATTGTCGGCGAGGCGGCGAACGGTCTGCAGGCGCTCGAGCAACTGGAAAAGCAAGCGGTCGACGTGGTGTTTTGCGATATCCGCATGCCCGGCATGGACGGCATCGAGCTGGCTTCGCACCTCGGGCGCTTGGCGAACCCGCCGGCGGTGATCTTCACCACTGCCTACGACAATTACGCGGTGCAGGCCTTCGATCTCAACGCGCTTGATTACCTGATGAAGCCGGTGCGCGCCCAGCGCCTGCTGACGGCGCTGCAGAAACTGCCTGGGACGCGGCCCGATCCCGCCGTCCTGGCCGGCATCGGTCAGGCGGTGCGCGGTGGCGGGCGCACGCATCTGTCCTGCCACGAACGTGGCCGCCTGCTGCTGGTACCGGTCGAGGAAGTGCTGTATTTCCGTGCCGACCTCAAATATGTGGCGGCGCGCACCGTCGAGCGCGAATACCTGCTCGACGAGTCGCTGACCCATCTGGAAAACGAGTTTCCCGAGCAGTTTTTGCGCCTGCACCGAGCGGTGCTGGTGGCGCGGCGGGCGATCGCCGGTTTCGAGAAAGCCGCCGGCGACGATGCCGAGGCCTACGGCTGGGCGCTGCTGCGCGGTGTTTCGGAGAAGTTGCCGGTCAGTCGCCGCCAGTGGGTGGCGGCGAAAGGCGGGCTGGGGAATCCGGTTTAGGCGCTGATCGCGTGGGCGGAGGCCGGCTGCTCGGCAGCCGGTTTCGTGTTGCGTCGGGGGATGCCTTGTTCGTCGAGCAGGCGCTCGATACGGAAAAAGACTTCCTGGCGGTTGAAGGGCTTCTTCATGAAATCGTCGGCGCCGATGCGGGTGCCGAAGAACTGTTCCATCGCCTGCTCGTTGCCGCTCATCATGATCACCGGCGTGTCGCGTGTCTGCGCATCGCGGCGGATGGCGCGCAGGGCGGCGAAACCGTTCATGCCCGGCAGCATGATGTCGAGGAAGACGAGTTGCGGACGTTTTTCCTGCAACTGGATGAGGCCGCTTTCGGCGTCGAAACACTCGATGGTGTCGAGACCGGCCGAGCGCAGGAACTTGCGCAGCACGGCAACGACGGTCTTGGAATCGTCAATGATCAGCACGCAGGTCCCCGGCGGTGGGTCGACCCGCGGCCGCTGCCGCCTTTCCACAGGCATCGGGACCACCTTGGCGACCGGCTCCGGTGCGCGGGCGGGGCGCCCGAAGAGGGATTTCAATTGATCCAGGATGCCCATGAATTTTCTCCGCTTGGTTCGATTCCGACGATCTGCCCGGGCTTTCCGGCGGTGAACGGAACAGTTCCGTTCGCCGGGAGCGACGCCGATTCATGTCGTATGCATTTGACCACGGGGGGCGCGGCAAGTCTAGTGCTTTTTCCCGCTGGGCTCTAGTCGATGGCGGCGGGCGTTGGCAAAGCGGCTGGCCGCCGCGACAGCCGTCGGCATAGCTGCTCGCTCAGCCACAGGGCGGCGTAGCTGGCATACCAGGCAAAGACCACGTCCGAAAGAAAGTGTGCTCCGACTGCCAGACGCGCCAAGCCGGTGCATGCCGTCGCGACGATGGCGGCGAGCAGCCAGGGCAGTCGTCGTCTGCGTCGCCAGCCGGGGGCCAGGAGCAGGAAAGCGGTGGTCGCCGCGTGACCGCTGACGAAGGCGCAGTTGCGCTTGCATTGGCCTGCCGGCAGGAAGGCCGGCGAAAAGGTCCGCGCGCCGTCAAAGGTCGCGATGTCCGAAGGTCGGGCGCGTTCCGCCAGGGCCTTGATCGCCTCCACGCCGACGAGCGGGCCGAGCAATGCGGCGACGAGCAGGAAGGCGACGCTGTCGCGGGTCGCGGGCGGCACGAGGTCCGGTCGAAAGCGGCCGATCAGCGCCAGAAGGATCAGCAACGCGAGCACGCCACGGCCGAGGCGCGGCACCCACAGATTGGGCAAGGCAGTCCAGAAATCGCCGCTGTTGTAGCGCCAGATGCCATCGCTCGCATAGAAGTGGCGGCTGACGGCGAGATCGATCTCGGGATGGGTGATGAACAGGATCGCCAGCACAAGACCGACGCCGAGGATCAGGCGGTACTCAAGGCTTCTGGAAGTCATCGAGCAGGTATATCTCGAGCCGGCGCGTGGTCCCCGGTCCGCGCGAACCGGTCGCGAGACTGGCGAGGTGTTCGTGGCGGGCGAAGCGGCTGGCGATATCGCTTGGCAGGGCGGCGGTGGAAAGGTAGAGCAGCGGCGCGCCGGGCGGCAGCGTCAGCGACTGGGTCAGCTCGTAGTGGTCGCGCACGCTGCCATCGGGGTTCCAGCGGGCGACGGACAGTTGTCGATCGCGCAGTTCGTATTGCAGGTGGGCGATCAGCGTGCGGTTGCCGGCGACCGGAATCGCTTGCGGGTAGGCGTCGAGCCAGGGTTCGAGTTGCTGCGCCAGGCGGTCCCAGCCGATGACCTGGGCGTAAGGGGTCGGCGGGTTGGCGCCGAAGGCGCGCAGTACCGCGCTGCCGTGATAGACGATGGCGCTGATCGCGATGTTGAGCACGATAGCGGCCCATAGCCAGCGCTGACGGCCGCTGTCGCGCAACCAGAGGACGGCGAGGATGCTTGCCGGGACGAAGGCCGGTGCGGCCCAGTTGGCGTTGGCCTTGCCGGCGTAGGCCTGGGCGCTGGCAAGCAACCACAAGGGGAGGGCGAAACAGAGCAGCAGCCGGGCGAAGTCGCCGGCCGGCGTGCGCTGGCGAGCCGACGGCAGGGCAGCGATGAAGGCAGCGCCAAGCAGCGGGCCGAAGCAGCCCCATTGGCTGGCGACGAATTCGAGCAGCGCGAGCGGGCCGCCGCCGTCGCGCTCGACGGTGATCTTTGCCGTGTGGCGCAGGGTCGGGAAATCGTGCTGGATGTTCCACCAGAGATTCGGCGCCAGGCACAGCAGCGCGAGGCCGGCGGCCAGCCAGGGGCCGGGCCGGGCCAGTCGCTGACGTTCGCAGAGCAGCAGATGGAGCAGTGCCGAAAGCAGGCCGGCCAGCATCGTGTACTTGCTCAGCAGGCCGGCGCCGCAGACCAGGCCGAGCAGCAGCCAGCGCCAGAGCCGGTCGTCGCGCAGGGCATCGACATAGAGGCGCAGCATCGCGCTCCAGGCCAGGACGAGCAGCGCGTCGGTGGTGACGGCGAGGCCCAGCCAGGCGAAGATCGGCAGGGTCAGGACGGCCAGCGCGCACCACCAGGCGGCGCGCGCGTCGCGGGCATCGCGGACCAACCCATAGACGAGCAGCGCGCTCAAGGGGTAGCAGAGCATGGCGAGCGCCTTGCTGCCCAGCACGCAGTCGCCGAACAACGCGGTCGACGCGGCGATCAAGGCCGCAATGCCGGGCGGTTTGGAGAAATAGCCCCAGCTCAGGTGCTGCGCCCAGCCCCAGTATTGAGCCTCGTCGACGTGCAGGGTGATGCCCGCCGTGCCTATCGTCAGCACCCGCCAGACCAGGAACAGCGCGGCGACGGCGAGCAGCGACGGCCAGCGGAAAAGGCGTTCAGAGGACATCGCTGGTCTCGCGGTGGCTTGCCGCCCGCTGCGGGGCGGCAGGCTGGTGCCAGCGGAGGTCGGCGCCAGTGTCCGGGGCGTCGCGCAGGACGTAGGCGCGTCCCGCGTCGGCGCCGAAATAGATGCGCGACAGGGTTTCCGCGAGGACGCCGGTGAGCACGCACTGGATGCCGATCAGCAGGGCGAAGAAGCCGGTCATCAGCAGCGGTCGGGTGCCGATGCTCTCGCCGAGCAGCTTGAGTACCGCCATGTAGAGCAGGACCAGCGACCCCAGGCCGGAAAGCGCCAGCCCGATGTTGCCGAAAAAGTGGCCGGGGCGGTCGCGGAAGCGCATGAAGAAATACACCGCCAGCAGATCGAGGATGACGCGGAAGGTGCGCGAAATGCCGTACTTGGATTCGCCCAGCCGTCTAGGGTGATGCTCGACCGCCATCTCCGCGATTCGTCGCGGCGTGGTCACGGTGCTCAGCCAGGCCGGGATGAAGCGGTGCATCTCGCCGTACAGCTGGATGCGGCGCAGCACGCTGGCGCGGAAGGCTTTCAGGCTGCAGCCGTAGTCGTGCAGGCGGACGCCGGTGACGCGGCCGATCAGCCGGTTGGCGATGCGTGACGGGATCTTGCGCAGCCACAGCCCGTCCTGCCGGTTGCGCCGCCAGCCGGCGACCAGGTCGAGGTCTTCGCGGAGCAGCTTGGCGACGAGCGCGGGGATATCGACCGGATCGTTCTGCAGATCGCCGTCCAGGGTGACGATGACATCGCCCGCCGCCTGGTCGATGCCGGCCTGCATGGCGGCCGTCTGGCGGAAGTTGCGCGCCAGTTCGACGCAGCGTACGTGCTCGCCCCAGCGCTGCCGGGCCTTGCCGATTTCGGCCACGGTGTCGTCGCTGCTGCCGTCGTCGACCAGCAGCACTTCCCAGCGCCACGGGTAATCGCCGAGGCAGGCATGGATGCGGTCGACCAGCGGGGCGACGCATTTTTCCTCGTTGTAGAGCGGAACCACCAGCGACAGGCTGTGGGCAGGGATGGGGCGGGGCGGATTCATGCGGGTGCGGAGGGCGGAAGGTTGGGGGCGGGAAGGGCGATCCAGGCCAGGGCGCCGGCGACGAGGGCGATCGCGATGGTGATCAGGTGCAAGGACAGCGCGGCAGCGAGCAGCGGCTGCCAGGGCAGGCCGAAACCGGCCAGCGGCAATGCGACGCCGGCTTCGTAGGTGCCGAAACCGGCGATTCCCTGCACCGGCAGGATCGCCGACAGTTCGCCGCCGAGGACGCCGGGTACGGCGGTGGCGACGGGCAGGCCGGCGAGCGCGGCGAGCGCGAGGCTGAGGCCGCTCAGTTTGCTCAGCCAGTTGGCGACGGTCCACAGCCAACTGGCGCGCGAACCGTCGAACATCGGCCGCAGGCGCTGCAGGTGGCGGAACGGGAAGCCGCTGCACTGGTTGGCCTCGGCCGTCCGCGCCAGATGGCGGGTCAGCGGCCAGGCGGCGGCGAGCCCGAGCAGCGCGGCGCCGCGCAGCGCGAGCGGCAATCCAGGCCACAGTACGACGCCCAGTCCGGCGAGCACGACGACATCCTGGACGCGCAACCAGAGCAGGGTGGCCAGTGCCTCGGAGAGTTGCAGGCCGGCACGGTGCAGCATCGCCGGCAGCAGCAGTTCGCCGGCCCGGAACGGAATGACGTTGATGCCGAGGTTGTGCAGCAGCGTCATGCGCAGCGTGCTACGCCAACCCAGCGCGAGGCGCGTCGCGAACTGCGTCGACAGGCGCGCCGCCCGGCAGGCGTAGGACAGGCATTGCAGCAGCACGAGCAGGCCGAGAACGCCCGGCGCCGGCAGGCGGACGGCCGCCCAGCTCGCCGCTGCCTGCCGGCTGCCGAGCAGCCAGAACAGCAAGGCGGCGCTGATCAGGAGGGAGACGGACAGCCGGAGGATCAACGGATTGCCGTCCGCAGGCCCCGGGGGGCGTTGCCGCGAGCCGGCAGCGTCGGCGGCGAGCGGCGCATCGTCCTCCGGGCGGGCCACCCGATCGCGGCGAGGCCGGACCGGAAAGGCCGCGGGCATTGCCCATCGGCGACGTGCCGGGAAATTGAGGCGGGCAGCAAGGTGGCGGACGCCAAGGCCGTGACGATTGGCTGGGCGGACAAGGAATGCTCCGGTGGATCGAGTCGCAGCAGACTAAGGCAAGGCCGTTAAGGAAACGCTGAACAATTCACCGAGCCCTGGAGAATGAAGCAGGTGAAGGTGATTTGACCGGGAAGTGGGCTGATTTTTGTGGTCCGGTACGGGGATTCTCGTGGCATTTTGTTCATTTTCC